>JACQFF010000004.1 GCA_016200205.1 Planctomycetia bacterium | reverse complement strand
GCCTGGCCAAGGAAATGGGCCGGCTCGACGTGGGCCAAAGCGTGGCCGTGAAAGATCGCGCGCCCTTGGCGATCGAAGCTATCGAAGGCACCGACGAGTGCATCCGCCGCGCGGGCGGATTGTGCAAAGCCGGCGGATTTACGGTCGTCAAAGTCGCCAAGCCCCAGCAAGACATGCGCTTCGACGTGCCCACGATCGGACTGGGCACTCTCAAAACGATGGCCGAAGTCGGCGGAAAAGTGCTCGCCATCGAAGCCGGCTGCACGATCATCATCGACCAGCCCGAAGTCGTCGCGTTTGCCAATCAGCACAAGCTGGTGGTCGTGGCCTTGGATTCGCAGGGGCAACAGGGCGCCCTCTGAAGAGCGCGTGGGCGGGCACCCGCTTTGGAACATCGCAGGACGACGAGTCGGAGGGCTCGCCCGAGAGCGGCTGAACCCCTCCCGCTTGTCCTTGCACGATTGAACGCTTCAGGGGGTCGGGTCATCGTCAATCGATGGTCCGAACCCCCTCCTCTTACGCCCGGCCTTTGTTACGATTATCAGGGACCACGACCGGCGCTCTTCCCGAATTTGCGGGGCGGCCGACGGAACCCGCGCCCCCTGGAGTTGTCATTTTGCAGATTATCCAATATCCTCATCCCACGTTGCGGCACATCTCGAAACCGCTCAAGCGGGTCGATAAGGAGTTGCACGAAATCGTGCGCGGGATGTTCGAGCTGATGTACGCGGCCAAGGGCGTCGGGCTGGCGGCCAACCAGGTCGATCTGCCGTACCGGCTGTTCATCATCAACCTGCAATCCGATAGCGCGGCGGCGGATCAGGAATTCGTCTTCCTGAACCCCGTCCTGACCAGCCGCAAAGGGAATGCCGAAGCCGAAGAAGGCTGCTTGAGCCTGCCGGGTTTGTACGGCGACGTGAAGCGGCCCGAGCGGGTCGTGCTGAATGCCTACAATCTCGCCGGCCAGGAGCTCACGATGGAGCTCGACGGACTGTTTGCCCGAGCGGTACAGCACGAAATCGACCACCTGGACGGCATCTTGTTCATCGATCGGCTCGGCCCCACCGGAGAAATGGCGGTCAAAGACACTCTTGAAGAATTCGAGATCCAATTCGCCGGCTATCGCGAAAGAGGTGAAATCCCCGACGACAAAGCGATCGCCAGGCGGTTGGCCGAACTCGAAACGCTGCGGACTTAACATGCGCGTGATCATGATGGGCACCGGGCCGTTCGCATCGCCGACGCTCGGGCAGTTGTATCTCTCGCGCCACCAGGTGCTCGCGCTCGTCACGCGTCCGCCGCGCCCAATGCATGGCAAGAGCCAGGCCCAGGCCAATCCGATGCGCGAGCTGGCCGTGGCGCATGGCACGCCGGTGCATCAGCCCGAAAGTATCAACACGCCGGCGGCCCGGGCGGTGTTGGCCAGTTACCGGCCTGATTTATTCGTGGTTTGCGACTATGGCCAGATTCTTGCCGGCGAGACGATCGAGATCGCCCGCTTCGGCGGCATCAATTTGCACGCTTCGCTGTTGCCGAAATATCGCGGCGCTGCACCGATCAATTGGGCCATTTATCGCGGCGAGACCGAGACGGGCGTGACGATCATCCACATGACTTCGCGAATCGATGCCGGTCCGGCAATCGCGCAGGCCAGAGCGCCGATCGGTGCGGACGAGACGGCGGCGGAACTGGAACCGCGGCTGGCCGAGCTGGGCGCGCCCGCGGTGTTGTCCGCGATAGACGCGCTCGAAAGCGGCGCGGCCCGACCGATCGAGCAGAACCCGACCGAAGCCACGCGCGCCCCGCGGTTGAAAAAAGAGTTCGGGTTAATCGACTGGTCGCGACCTGCCGAGGCGATCAAGAATCAGATTCGGGCGCTGCAGCCGTGGCCGAAGACATACACGTTTTGGCATCGACCCGACGGCGAGCCGTTGCGGCTGATTTTGGAACGCGTGCACGTCGTGCCCGCCTTGCCCGCCGAGCCGGGCACCGTGCTGGAAGCCAAGGACGAAAAATTGGTTGTCGCGACCGGAGAAAAGGCGCTTCTGATCGACGCGATCCAGCCAGCCGGCAAACGGGTGCTCTCGGCGGCCGAATTCTTGCGCGGCTATGGCGTCCGTCCTGGCGAGGTTTTCGGCTGAGGAATCGGCCTGACCCCACGGTGAAAGCCGCGAAAACACGTTATGAAAACCGCGCTGGCCGCCAGGGGTTGTTCCGGGTTAAGATAGCCCAGGGTACACCGGCTAGGGTTAGCGGCGGCTCGAACGGATGGTCCCGAGCATGGATCAGTGGGATTTGGCATTCTGGGCCGTGGCCGGCTACATTGCCGTGGTCACGCTGGCGCGGCTGATGGTTTACCGCCGCGACAGGTTGCTGGCCGAGGTTCGTGCCGACCGCGAACTCAAGCGCCAGCGACGAGCCCAACTTGCCAGACAGCGGAGGCTGCAAGAAGCCAGGGCGAAAGCACGCGCTGATCGCGGCAACGCCGCTTGAGGCTCGCGCGCAGATTTAACCGCCAGCGTTTTTCCAATGTTTTGATGAGGCTAACGAGATCGCGCGGATCGTGAGTCTATGGCCAAGCAGCTTTATATCGAAACCGTCGGCTGCCAGATGAACATGCTCGACAGCGAGCTGGTGGTGGCCAGTCTGCGCAAGGCGGGCTACGAGGTCGTCGATGCGCCGGCCAAGGCGGATACTATCCTGTTCAATACCTGCAGTGTGCGGCAACATGCCGAAGACAAAATCTATAGCGCCTTGGGCCGGCTAAAACATGCGAAAACAAAAAACCCCCACAAAATCATCGGTGTGCTGGGCTGCATGGCGCAAAAAGACCAGAAGCTTATCTTCCAACGGGCTCCGTACGTCGACCTGATCGTCGGGCCGGGCCAGTTGCACCAGATTCCCGAGCTGCTCGACAAGATCGCCGCAGGCGCGGGCCGCCAACTGGAAGTCAGTCTCGATCGCAAGGCCGGCAGCCGGGCGGAAATAGAACAGAGCTTCGAAAGCTACGATCCGCTGCGCGATCCCGCGATGCGGCCCACGCCGTTCCAGGCTTTCGTGCGGATCATGATCGGTTGCGACAAGTTTTGCACGTACTGCATCGTGCCCAGCGTGCGCGGACCAGAGCAGAGCCGGCCGGCCGCGCACATCGTGGCCGAAGCCCGGCAACTAGCCGACGAGGGCTGTCGCGAAATCACGCTTTTGGGTCAAACGGTCAATAGCTATAAACACACGGCCGACGGACGGACCACGCGGCTGTCGGACTTGCTGGCCCAGTTGCACGAGATCGAAGGGCTGGCGCGGCTCAAATTCGTGACCAACTATCCCAAGGACATGACCGACGATTTGCTCGAGGCGGTCCGCGATTTGCCCAAGGTTTCGCCCTATCTGCACGTGCCGGCCCAGAGTGGCTCAAACCGCATCTTGCAGCGCATGAAGCGCGGATATACGGTTGAACAATATCGAGAGATGCTCTCGCGCATTCGCGAGATGGTTCCCGATTCGTCGGTGACAAGCGACTTCATCGTGGGCTTTTGCGGAGAAACCGACGAAGATTTCGCACTGTCGATCGATTTGGTTCGCGCGTCGCGGTTCAAGAACAGCTTTATCTTCAAGTACTCCGAGCGCCCAGGCACCAAGAGCGTCCAACTTTATCCCGATGACGTGCCGGAAGAAGTGAAGCGGCGCCGCAACAATGAGCTGCTGGCGATCCAGAACGTGATCAGCGAAGAAGACAATCTGCCGCTGGTGGGCCGCCAGGTGCAAGTGCTCGTCGAAGGACCGAGCAAGGCCGCCCAGCGCCATGATGACGATGGGCCGGTCGTGCAATTGGTCGGCCGCACGCATTGCGACCGGATCGTCGTCTTCGAGGGCAATCGCCGCCAGATCGGCCAGTTGCTCGACGTGACGATCTTCGACGCCAACGCCTTCACCCTGTTCGGAAGCGTGGTCACCCAGCACGTCGGGCCGGAAGTGTACCGTTTGTAAACCGCTCGCGCTAGCCTGGGCCGTTCGATGCAAATCGACCAACTGCGCCTCTACCTCGATCAAGTGTCCCAGGCCCGCGAGTGGCTCCATTCGCTCGGCTTCGCGAACGTCGAGCGCGCTCACGGCAACCTGGTGCGGATCGCCGCGGCGGGCGTGACGTTGGATCTGCTGGCCGTGATCTGCGATCAACTGGCCGAGCAGCTTCCGCGCTCGAGCGATCCGGATATGGCGTTCAATAATCTGGAGCGTTTCGTGGCGGCCGCCCGCAACCCGCTGTCGCTCGGCTCGCTATTCGAGCGCGATCGCGAGGCGTTGCCGATCCTGTTGCAGATTTTTGCCAGCAGCCAGCATTTGAGCGATGTGCTGATCACCGACGGCGAGAGCTACGACCTGCTGCGGATTACCGAAGGCCAGCCGGTCAGCCGCGATTCGATCGTGGCCGAGTTTTGCGCCGAAATCGCCGGGCTGGGCAATGACGAGCCGACGCTCGCCGCCGCGTTACGCCGCTTCAAGCGCCGCGAAACGCTGCGCGTGGCCTACGGCGACATCATCCGCAACCAGCCGTTGGACACGGTGGCGCGACAAATCTCTTACGTGGCCGATGCGATCGTCGAAGCCGCCCTGCGCGCCGCACGCAACAAGTTCGACAGCCGCCGCGGTGCCGTCCGCGCGCCGGCGGGCGATCCGGGCCGCTTCGTCGTGCTGGCCTTGGGCAAACTGGGCGGCGTGGAACTGAATTACTCCAGCGACATCGATCTCGTCTTTCTCTACGATCCCGGCCGCGGCGCCGACCTGGGGCGGCAGCAAAGCTGGAGCGAGTATTTCGACCGGCTGGTGCGCGAAGTGCTGAAGCTGCTCACCGAAGCAACCGATTTGGGCGCGGCCTATCGGGTCGATCTCCGCTTGCGCCCCAGTGGCAACGCCGGACCGATGGCCGTCAGTTACGACGCGGCGCTGCGTTACTACGATTCCTCCGGCCGCACTTGGGAACGCCAAGCGCTGGTCAAAGCCCGGCCCATCGCCGGCGATTTGGAACTGGGCCGCGAGTTCCTCGAACAACTCGAACCGTGGATCTATCGTCAATATCTCAGCCGCGCCGACATTACGGGCATCAAGGCTCTCAAGCGGCGCATCGAGCAGCGCACGCACCTCGACGGCGCCGATCAGCACAATGTCAAAACGGGTCACGGCGGCATTCGCGATATCGAATTCGTGATCCAATTTCTGCAACTGCTCAACGGCGGCGATCTGCCCGCGCTGCGCACCGGCAACACGCTTCAAGCGATCGTGCAGTTGGAGAGGTGCGGCTGCCTGACAGATCAAGAGCGGGCGATTTTGGAAGAGAATTACGCCTTTTTGCGTAAAATCGAACATCGTTTGCAAATCATGTTCGACCTGCAGACGCATCTCCTGCCGAGCGAACCGGCCGAGCTGCGCAAAATAGCGATTCGATTGGGCTACGCCGACACGAAATCACAAACGGCGCTGGCCGCCTTCGAAGTCGACTACAAGAACAAAACCGAGCTGAATCGCAAAATTCTCGACCACTTGCTGCACGATGCGTTCAGCGACGATATCCAGACCGCGCCGGAAAGCGACCTGGTGCTCGATCCCGAACCGGCCCCCGAGCGGATCGCCGAAATTCTGGGCCGCTATCATTTCCAGGACATTCCGCAGGCGTACAAGAACCTGATGGAGCTGTCGACTGAAAAGATTCGCTTTCTATCGACTCGCCGCTGCCGGCATTTTTTGGCGGCGATTGCCCCGCGGTTGCTCGCCACGATCGCCAGGACGCCCGACCCGGACTTCACGCTCATCAACTTGAGCAAGGTCAGCGATTCGCTGGGGGGCAAAGGGGTGCTGTGGGAGCTGTTCAGCTTCAACCCACCGACTCTGCACTTGTACGTCGAGCTCTGCTCGTCGAGCCAGTATCTCTCCGGCATTTTGACGAGCAATCCCGGCATGCTCGACGAATTGTTGGACAGTTTGCTGCTGGATAAACTGCCCACGCCGGAAGTGCTTGCAGCCACGCTCGATGATCTGTGTCGCGGGGCGGAAGATATTGATCCGGCTTTGCACAGCTTCAAAAACGCCCAACAATTGCGTGTCGGCGTGCGCGATATTTTGGGCAAGGAGAAAATCGAAGCCACGACCGGCGCGCTTTCCGGCATTGCGCAAACCTGCCTGCGGAAGATCACGCGAGACGAGTACACCAGGCTGACCGCCAAATTGGGCGAGCCGACAATCGGCGCGGGAGACGAAGCGGGCCGGGTCTCGGAGTTGATCGTCGTGGCCATGGGAAAATTCGGCGGCCGCGAGCTGAACTACTATAGTGACCTGGACTTGATCTTTCTCTACGAGGCCGACGGCGTCACCGTGCAGGCCCGCCGCACCCGCCGCGACACCAGCACGAACAACCAGCATTTCTTCAGCGAACTGGCCCAGCGAATTATCAAGGTCGCCAGCCAATTGGGTCCCTATGGCCGGCTGTATGAGATCGATCCCCGCCTACGTCCCACCGGCAAGAGCGGCGCGCTGGCCACGTCCTTGGCCGAGTTCAGCCGTTACTTCAGCTCCACCCAGGGACAACTCTGGGAACGCCAGGCATTGTGCAAGGCGCGGATCGTGTACGCTTCGCCGGCGGCGGCTGCCCGGGCCAGCGCCGCAATTCACGAAGCGGCATTTGCGCCACCGTGGCGCGCCGAAGATGCCGAGGCCGTCTGGCAAATGCGACAACGATTGGAGGAAAAAGCCACGCCGGGCAATTTGAAGCGTGGACCCGGCGGCCTGGTCGACATCGAGTTTCTCGTGCAGATGCTACAATTGAAACACGCTGGCGCCGCGCCCTCGATTGCCGTGCCCGGGACATTGGACGCACTGGCGGCTGTATGCACGGCCGGAATTTTGCAGCGAGACGACGGCGAATTCTTCAGCAAAAGCTATCGCTTCTTGCGCACCATTCAATCGCGGCTGCGGCTGATGAGCACGACCGCCCGCGACGATTTGCCCGACGATCCGCGCGAGCTCGTCAAGCTAGCCCGCCTGTTGGGCTACACCAGCGCCAGTGGCCTGCTGGCCGATTGTCAGCGCACCACGGCCGAAAACCGCCGCCGAGCCGAACGGATTTTCGAAGTCGTGGTGGTGTAACTTGCCGCGGCTGAACCTGGGTGTGGATGGCGTGGTTTTTCGGTACAATATCCTGTAATGACGCAGTGAGGATCCCGAGGCGGCCGAGGCACCAGAACATGAAAACGTTTCGCATTCCGCTGCGAGTCATCTTCTACAGGGAGGATGGAAGCTGGGTCGCACATTGTTTGGAATTTGATTTGTGCGGCGATGGAGCAAGCAAGGAGGAGGCCCGTCGTTCAATGTTCGACAGTGTCAAAACCCAGGCACGGGAATCGTTTCACCACAATAATCCGAGGAATCTATTCACTCCCGCTTCGAGCGAAGTCCAGGAGAAGTTTTTCGCCGGAAAGCACACGACGATTCAAGGCGAGATGAAGTTGACCATCGAACCGTTAATCATCGAAGAGGCCGAATACCGAGAGTACTCGGACGAATCTGCCGATGCGAGCCGCAATGCCGTAACAACCTAGTGCAGCTCCCGAATGGGCAAGATTCGTTTGAAACTCCGCGATCTGAGAAGGATCCGGCGAAGCTTCGGTG
>JACQFF010000148.1 GCA_016200205.1 Planctomycetia bacterium | reverse complement strand
GCCAGCTTCAATGTCGAGGATTTCAGCCTCGACCGGATGAAACAAATCGGCCGCAGCGATCTGGAAAAACGGATGGAAGCGTATCGGCGGATGTTGTCGTTTTAGTGCCAGAGGGCCGCGGGATCATAACTTCGACGTTTCCCGCAGCCTCCTAGAATGGCAGGATGGTCAGAGCCTCTGAGTCTCGCCCGAGCTACTCCATCAAAATGCTACGCATGGGACTGGCGTTGATCGAACTTCTGATGGTCTTGGTGCTCGTTGCGATTCTGCTGGGGCTCATTTTGACCGCTGCGCACTACTCGCGCGAGTCGTCGCGGAGGACGACATGTACGAGCAACTTACGACAACTCGCGATGGCAATGCGTGATTATGTCACTACGCGCAAGCATGTGCCAGATCCCGCGCCAGCCAATTCGATTGGAGGCTGGTCGATTGCCATTCTGCCATTCGTGGAGGAAGGCCCTCTGGCTGATGAGCTGACCCTGAATCCATCGCTTGATCCGCAAACCATGTCGCTGCTGGTGCGCCGGCGACCGGAAATAATGAGCTGTCCGGCGGGGTACGAAGGTGAGAGCAACATTCCCCCGGTCCCGGTCGGTCACTACGCGTTGTACTTGTACGCCGTGCGACTTGAAAACGGGGTCTGGGTTTATGTCCCGCGAAATCGTATCCGTGACGGCTGGCAGTTAGGTGACGTCGGCATAAATTCTCGGATTCCCTGGGCCATCAGCCCGGAATGGCGTCACACGTACAAATATGACCAGAGTTTTGCACCGCACTCAGGCGGATTCAATCTCGCGTCAGAGGACGGTTCAGTTCGATTTCGCCCATAGCCGAGTTGAGATCCGTTGACGTGCGATCCCCAGGAACTCACTAGTAGGACATTGGCCGTTTTCGGTACTTTCTAAAACCTGCACCCCCGATCTTTTTATGGCAGATCTCGTTCGCACGTTCGTGGCTGTCGAAATTCCCGCGGAGGTGAAGGCGCGCGCGGAGGCGCTGATCACGCGGCTGCGGGTTACGCCGGCCAAAGTCAAATGGGTTTCGCCCAAGCACATGCACTGGTCGCTCAAATTCCTGGGCGACGTCGATATTCGCGAAGTGCCCAAGATTTGCGAGGCCGTGGCCCGGGCGGTCGCGCCGCTGGCGCCCTTCGATATCGAGGCTCGCGGGTCCGGGGCGTTTCCGGATGTGCGCCGGCCGCGGACCGTGTGGATCGGAGTGGGCGAAGGGTCGGAAGAGATGATCCAACTGCACGATGCAATCGAGCGGGAGTTGGCCACGCTCGGCTATCGCGAAGAAGGCCGCCGCTTTCGTCCGCACCTGACCATCGGCCGAGTGCGGCAAAGCCCCCAGGGCATCGAAGAGTTGGGCCGGCTGGTCGAAAAGAACGCCGATTTCGAAAGCGGCCTATCGACCGTGTATGAGGTCGTGGTGTTCGCCAGCGAATTGGGCCGAGACGGACCGACGTACGAAATGCTGGGCCACGCCGAGCTCCGGGGCCGGTAGTGGATGGTTAGTGGCCAAGGGCTGGTGGCAGGCGGACCAACTTTCCGAGTGTTAAAGTGCGCAGGTTAGGCGTGTTCTGGCCACTAACCGCTACCCACTAACCGCCAATTTGGCCTAGGAAATCTACTCGCCAAGCGGGAAACGGGTTTGGTAAGATGCCCTCGGCCCTTGCTAGCGGGCAAGTTTTTCCGAAGGGCTCTTGCGGGACATGGTGGACGCCGATAGTATGTACATGCGTTCACTAATGCGGTGGCTCTAGTCGATAGTCTGCCCAAGGCTGCGTGACGCCGCCGAAAATGTTCTTCAAGCGAGAAGGATTTGCCCATGGTCACCGCCACGAAATCGAACAATCGCATGCCTAAAGAAACTTCCAACGCGAATAAAGCCGGCAAAAAAACCAAAGAGCGTGAATCGGTGTTCGACAGCAACCCCGATTTGAAAAACACGCTGGCACAGATCGAAAAGCAGTTTGGCGAAGGGGCGATCATGCCGCTGGGCGCGGGCACGGCCGTGCAGATCGCCGGCATTCCCACCGGCAGCTTGTCGCTCGACATTGCCTTGGGCGGGCAAGGCATTCCCAGGGGCCGGATCGTCGAAATCTTTGGCCCCGAATCGAGCGGTAAGACGACCTTGGCTTTGCACGTCATCGCGCGTGCTCAGCAACTCGGGGGAATTGCCGCGTTTATCGATGCCGAGCATGCCTTGGATCCGAGTTGGGCCAAAAAGCTGGGCGTCGACTTGGAAACCTTGTTGGTGAGCCAGCCCGGCAGCGGCGAAGAAGCGATGCACATCACCGAGATGTTGATTCGCTCAAACGCGGTGGACGTGATCGTGATCGACTCGGTGGCGGCCTTGCTTCCCAGGAAGGAGCTGGAAGGCGAAATCGGCGATTCTCACGTCGGCCTGCAAGCCCGCTTGATGAGCCAGTCGATGCGAAAACTCACCGGCGCGATTTCCAAGAGCAAGACCTCGGTCATCTTCATTAACCAGATTCGCGAAAAAATCGGGGTCATGTTCGGCAGCCCCGAAACGACCCCCGGCGGGCGAGCGCTCAAGTTCTACAGTTCGTGCCGCATCGATGTCCGCCGCATCGGGCAGCTCAAAGAGGGGGAGGAAGTGGTCGGCCAACGCGTGCGGGCCAAAGTCGTCAAAAACAAGGTGGCGCCTCCCTTCCGGCTGGCGGAATTTGATATGATGCATTCCACTGGCATCAGCTACGAAGGGGATATCCTGGATCTGGCAATTGCCCAGAAAATGATCGTCCGCTCCGGGGCCTGGTTCCGCTACGGTGATGTACAATTGGGTCAGGGCCGAGAGAAAACCCGAGCTTACTTGCAAGAAAATCCCGAACTGGTCGAAGAACTCAAAAACAAGATTCTTGCGGCCGGCGATGTAGCCCGGGTGGTATCCGCGACGGGCGATGGGGCCGAGGATTAGCCCGTTGGAGTCGGATTCGCGTCGATTCCGATTTCACCAGCGGCAAACTCGCGGGCGCCTCGATGGCCGTGGCCTTGGTGTTCCACCAATGCGTTTTGAGGTGCCGATCGATGACCCGCTGTGGCTTGCGTATCGTGTGCGTCGGGGCGCTTGTGCTGGCGTTTTACCCAGTTGCACTGTCGGGTGCGGGGTTGGCCGAGGAGACGACCGGTCTCGCGGCGGCCACCGCGCTGGAGGACACCCTGACCAGCGCGATTGCGCAGGGCGAGAAGTCGGTGGTGGCCATTGCCCGCATCAAGCGCAGCGATCACGATCTGAACGCCCAGCTCGATTTGCGGCAGGATTCGTTCAATCGATTGCGGCCTATTAATCCGCCTCGACCGGGCGACCACGACTTTATCCCCAACGAATACGCTACCGGGGTCGTCGTCGACGCGACGGGGCTGATTCTGACCGCCCATCATGTCTTGCGCGAAGACAGCGATTACTACGTGACCACGGCCGATCGCAAGTTTTATCGAGCCCGATTTCGCGCGGCCGATCCACGCAGCGACCTGGCGGTGCTCGAGCTGCTCAACGTGTCCAAGCCGATGGCGCCGATCACGTTTGGCGATGCGTCAAAACTGAAGAAGGGACAGATCGTGATTGCCCTGGGAAACCCCTACGCGATTGCCCGCGACGGCCAGGCCAGCGCCAGCTTTGGCATCGTGGCCAATCTGTCCCGCAAGGATGGCCCCACCCTCGGTGACGCAAATCTGCCGATCAAGCCGAGCTTTCATCAGTACGGCACTTTGATTCAAACCGACGCGAAGTTGAACTTGGGCACCAGCGGCGGCGCGTTGGTCAACCTCAAGGGGGAGATGGTCGGGCTGACCGTTTCGCTGGCCGCCAGCCTGGGTTATGAACAAGCGGCCGGCTTTGCCTTGCCCGTCGACGATGCCTTCCGCCGGGCGCTCGAGGCCCTCAAGCAGGGGCGCGAAGTCGAATATGGACTGCTGGGTGTCGAACTCGATTCGCTGACGTTGAATGAACGCGCCAGCGGCAGGCATGGCGCCCGCGTGAACCGTTTCGTGGTCGGCACCCCGGCTCAGCGGGTGGGATTGATGCCTAACGACGTGATTACTCATGTCGATGGCCAGCCGATTTACGATCCCGATCAATTGATGCTCAGTATCGGCAAGCTGCCGGCCGGCGCGCAGGTGCGGCTCACGTTGGATCGGGGTGACGGACGGAGCCAGCCCGCCGTAGTGGAATTGGCCAAATTTTGGGTGCCGGGCAGGAAAATCGTGACGAATCGTCCGCCGGCGTGGCGTGGAATTCGCGTGGATTACGTGACGGCTTCGCGCGAATTTGCCAGTTGGGCGCAGCAAGGCCAGGTCGATCCGCAAGGGTCCGTGTTGATTACCGACGTCGAGCAGAACAGTCCGGCTTGGAAGGAAGGCTTGAGGCCGGACATGATGATCAGCCACGTGGGCAACAATCGCGTGGCCGATCCGAAACAATTTCACTCTGCTGTTTCTGGGAAGACCGGGCCGGTGCAATTGCGGCTCAATCTGCCGCCCAACGAACGCCGCGTGCGGACGATCTCGCCGGACGAAGGCTAGATTGGCCGAGTTGGCGCCGCGGACAAGTCGGCTCTGGCCGTGCGGCATTCTCGCCTGGCCGCGACCACTCGGTGGGTGCCGAAGGCGCAAGAGGTTTGCGCGGCCCGGGTGGCGCTGTAACGGCCAACAACCAATTGCACGTCCTGCTTGTTGGTTCGCAACACGGAAAACAAATTGTCTGCGCCGCCGAATGCCGACGCTGGCGAGCCCCGGTCCGTCGCTGGACCCCCAGCGCGTCGCGATCGTCTGGCCCGCCAACGGCCAAACGACTATCATTAGGGGCTTCAATCCTCCAGAGCCCCCAAAACCGGGGTGCCGCTACCGGGCCCTCGGACAATCCGCCGGGCTTTTGCCGCGCTAGAATCGCCAACAATTGCCTTATGAAAACTGACGAGCTCCGCGAAAAATATCTTTCGTTTTTCGAAACCAAAGGCTGCGTCCGCCGGCCCAGCGACGTGCTGGTGCCGCACTGGGATCCCTCGGTGTTGTTCACGCCCGCCGGCATGAACCAGTTCAAGAACCACTTCCTGGGCAAGGTGAAGCTTGAATTCACTCGGGCCACGACCTGCCAAAAATGCCTGCGGACCGGCGACATCGAAAATGTCGGCCGCACGGCCTACCACCAGACGTTTTTCGAGATGCTGGGCAATTTCAGCTTCGGCGACTACTTCAAGCGCGAGGCGATCAACTGGGCTTGGGAGTTTCTGACCAAAAAACAGTGGCTCGGCTTGGACCCCGACCGGTTGTTCGTCTCGGTCTATGTCGACGACCTGGAGGCCGCCGAGGTTTGGGCCCGCGACATCAAGCTGCCGCCGGAGAAGATCAAGCGGATGGGCGAGGATGACAACTTCTGGCCGGCCGGCGCCCCCAGCCGCGGACCCGACGGCGTGTGCGGACCGTGCAGCGAAATCTTCTTCAAACCCGACAGCACCAGCGAGGTCGAGATTTGGAACCTGGTGTTCACGCAGTTCAATCGCGTCGGTAATCCGCCCGACAATTTGCGGCCCTTGCCGAGCAAGAACATCGACACCGGCATGGGGTTGGAGCGGATCGCTTCGGTGATGCAGAACGTGGCCAGCAATTTCCACATCGACATCTTCCTGCCGATCGTCCAAGGCGCGGGCGAAGTTTGCGGAATCAAATACGACCGAGAGAGCGAAAACGGCCGCCGGCTGCGGCGCATCGCCGACCACATCCGGGCATGCACGTTCGCCATCCACGAAAACGTCTACCCCGGTCCCAACAAAGAGAAATACGTCGTCAAGCGGCTGCTGCGGCGGGCCGTGCTCGATGGCCGGCAGATCGGCGCGAAGGGTCCGTTCCTGCACAAGCTCGTGCCGCTGGTGGCCCAGATGATGCGCGCTGCCTATCCCGAACTGGGCGAGACGACGACCCGAGTGTCACAAGTAATCGAAAAGGAAGAGAGCAATTTCTTCTCCACGATCGACGCGGGCTTGGATCGGATCGAGCGGCTGTTTGACCGCATGAAATCCGAATCGCGCGACACCGTCTCGGGCGGTGAGGCGGCCGAAATGTACACCACGCACGGCTTCCCGCCCGAACTGTTCGAAACCATGGCGGCCGAACATAACTTGGGCTTCGACTGGGAAGGGTTTCACCGCGAGATGGAGCAACACGGCATTGATTCAGGCGCCGGAGGGCGAATGGAATTGTTCCAGACCAGCCCGCTCGATGCCTTGAAAAAGACGATGCCCGGCACCCACTTCCTGGGCTATGAAACCACCAGCGCCGAGGCGCAAATCGTGGGCATCATCGCGCGCGACGAGTTGGTCGAGCAGATTGACGAAGTGGGCCACGACCGGCCGATTTGCGTCGTGCTCGACAAATCGCCGTTTTACGGCGAGTCGGGCGGTCAGGTAGGCGATTCGGGCGAAATCGTCGGCCAGGGTTTTCGCTTCGAGGTCGTTGACACGCAGAAGGAAGGCAACTTTACGCTTCACTTGGGCCATTTGCGCGTGGGCAAGCTGACGCAGGGCGCCAGGGTCACTGCCCGCGTCGACGCCGCGCGGCGACAAGGCATTCGCCGCGCTCACTCGGCGACGCACATTTTGCATTATGCCCTGCAAAAGCACTTGGGCAAGCACGCCCAGCAGCAAGGATCGAGAGTCGATTTCGACTTGCTGCGGTTCGATTTTACGAATCCCTCGGCCATTTCCCCCGAGCAACTGGCCGGGATCGAAGCGGAAGTGAACGAGCTGGTATCAAGCGGCGCCAAAATCAGTTGGCGAAGCCTGCCGATCGCCCAGGCCCGCGAAACCGGCGCGATGATGCTCTTCGGCGAGAAGTATCCGGATATCGTGCGCATGGTCTCGATTGGCGAGTTCAGCAAAGAGCTCTGCGGCGGCACGCATCTGGAAAACAGCGGCCAGGTGGGCCTGTTCAAGATCGTCGGCGAGGAAAGCAAGGCGGCCGGCATCCGGCGTATCACGGCGCTGACGGGCACCGCGGCACTGGAGCACGTGCGGCGGCAAGAAGAGGCGCTGGCCGAAACCGCCGCGCTATTGCGCGTGCCGCCCGGCGAAGTTCCGGCCCGCGTGGCCGCTCTCACCAAGGAATTGCGAGACCTGAAAAAACAACTCTCCTCCGCGCCGCGCGCCGGCGAAGTGACGGCTGAAAAGTTGCTTTCCGGTGCAAGCGAGGTCGGCGGCGTGCGGATTGTCGTTTCCGAAGCCCCCGGCGCCGATGCCAACGCGATGCGGCAATTGATCGATCAGTTGCGCAAAACGGCCGCCCCCGTGGCCGTATTACTCGGCAGCGCGAGCGACGACAAGGTGACGCTGGTGTCCGGCATTACCCGCGATTTGCAAGACCGTGGCTTGAATGCGGGCGATTGGATCAAGGGGGCCGCCGAAATGGTCGGCGGCCGCGGCGGCGGCAAGCCCGACATGGCCCAGGCCGGCGGCAAGCATCCCGAAAAGCTCCTCCAGGCTCTTGACGCCGCCCGCGCGAGCATGCAATCGCTGCTCCAAAAGTAGCTGCGAATCAAATCTAAACTTGTCCGTCATTCAGGATTTGCGCATGCGAGTGACCCAGAAGTCCCCGCGGCGATTGGGCCACCCCGAATACGATACCGCCAATTACTTTAGATCGCGCCCTTGAGCGCACTCATGGCCGCGTTGTAGTTGGGCTCTTGGGCGACCTCTTTGACTTGCTCGGCGTAGACCACCTTGCCGTTCTTGTCGAGAACGAAGGCGCCGCGGGCCAGGATCTTCAGCTCTTCGATGAGCATGCCCCAGTTCTGGCCGAAGCTGCGATCTTGATAATCGCTCAAGGCCCGCATATTCGTGATGTGCTCGGCGCCGCAGAAACGGTTCATCGCGAACGGCAGGTCAAGACTCACGGTCAAGGCGTTGACCTTGTCGCCCAGCGAGGCGAGTTGGTCGTTGAACTTCTTGGTTTGCGTCTGGCAGACGGGCGTGTCGAGCGAGGGGACGACGCTGATGAACGTTGGTTTGCCCTTCAGGTCGGCCGGCGTGACCGCGACCAGCGCCCCCTTCTCGAAACTGTGCAGTTTGAAGTCGGGCGCATTTTGGCCGACTGTCACCGCTTTGCCGGCCAGAGTCATCGGGTTGCCTTTGAACGTTACGGCTCCAGGACGAGACATCGTTGGTTTCCTTTGTGCAAGTGATAGCATCAATCCATCGGGGTACGAGCGCCAGTATCCCCGATACTCGGCGGGCGATTCAAGGGGCCAGCCGGCCGAAAATTTTTGGCAGCCGGGGATTGCCACCTGGAACGGAAGGAGTAAGATGCGCTTCGGCGGCTCATTGGCACGCCGCCACGCTCCTAATCGTATTAGGCGGTCACTTCTCTTGGTTGACGGAGCAACACGGCTATGGTTCAAATCTCCCTTGCGCGCGGGTGGAAACTCGATGTCGAACGCGGCCCCGATTGGCTGTTCGTGCGGCCGCATCGCTTGAGTCGCACTGCCCTGGATTCGCCTTCTTTTGCCGAGCAGGTCTGGTCGACTCTGCAACAGAATTTTACCCACCGGCTCGTGCTGGAAATGGCTGACTTCGAACGCCTGGACAGCCACCTGATTGGCGAGTTGCTTTGGCTTTACGAACGGATTCACGGCCACGATGGCATGATGCGGATCTGCGGGTTGTCGAGCAGTGCCCAGGATCTGCTGCAACGGTGCCGGCTGGAAGAACGATTTCAGCTCTGTCGCGATCGCGAAGAGGCAGTCATGGGCCATTCACGGCCCACACAGCCCCGCTGAGATTGCCGACTCGTCGACTGAAAACGACTGGCTGACGGGCTTCCTGGCCAACGGGAACTACAACCAGTTCACTTCCAGGTGATTTTCGATCTGGTCGACTCCTTCCAAGCGGCGCAGCGCCTCTTGCGCCATCTGCTTTTGGTAGTACGAATTCACGACCCCGCGCAAAACCACGTGGCCTTGCCGGGCCTCGACGCGGAGCTTCCGCTGCTGCAGGTGCGGATTCTTTTCGATGGCCGATGAAATGAGGGAGTCAAGAGGGCTTTGGGCCGGGGGCATGGCGGGTCTCAGTTCCACGGTGAGGGAGTGCCTGGTGTGAATTGCGGATCGCTTCGGGAGTTGGTTCGCCACCAATGTTAGCTATCCATCGACCGAGTGAGCCGGTTTCGTAAACTATTACTGCTGGAGAAATTGGGGATTCTCCAAAACCCCGATCGGTCGTAACGGTTATTCGGGTCATAAGACCTGGCCGCCATCCCACTTACCAGTTGGGCGAATCGTTGGAAAAAATGGACTACCCTAGTGTATGGCGACAGCACTAAGTACTCAGGTCACAGGGACATCGGACTCGACGTTCGCACCCTTGTTGTTTCGGCGAGCCAGCTCGCTGGACGAAATCGACGCCTTGGAACAGCCCTGGCGCGAACTGGGGAGCCAAGTAGGCTATCCGCTGTCTCAATTCAGTTGGACCCGCGCCTGCGCCTCGGCTTTCGCCGCCGAGGCAACCCCCCACGTTCTGGCCGGTCTGCGGCAGAACAAGCTCGTGGCGCTTGCTCCTCTGGAGAGCAAGCGGCTGCACGGCATACGGCGGCTGCTGCTGGCGGGAGCCAGCGAGCTTTACGAACCGATGGACCTGGCCTGGACCGATCAGCGGGATTTGGAACGAATGATCGCCGTGCTTGCGCGCAGCGGTTCGCCCATGTTTCTCCAGCGAATTCCGGCCGACTCGCTCGGCTTGCAAAAGCTGAAGCGGATTTATCGCGGCCGGGCTATCGTCATAACGCGCCCGCAGCCGGCCTGCCCCTATATCGAGCTCGATGAAAGCTGGCTCGAGCCGGAGCAACATTTGAATTCAGGGCGCCGCAGCGACTTGCGGCGCGCGCGGCGCAAAGCCGAACATTCCGGCGCTGTCACCACCGAAATTCGGACGCCCGAACTGGACGACCTGCCGGACCTTTTAGACACCGCTTTTGAGGTGGAAGCGAATTCCTGGAAAGGCGGTGCCGGCACGGCGCTGGTGCACGATGCTCACCGAGCTGTGTTTTACCGCCAGTTCGCCGAGGCAGCTTGCGTGGAAGGAATTTTGCGGATTTGTTTCTTGCGAATCGGCGATCGCGTGGCGGCCATGCAAATGGCGCTCGAGCAAGGGGGCGGATTCTGGCTGCTGAAAGTCGGCTACGACCAGCGATTCGCCGCATGCTCGCCCGGCCAGTTACTCTTGCGCGACACGATTCGTTATGCCGTCGAAGCCGGTCTGGAGTCGTACGAGTTTCTCGGCACGGCCGAGAGTTGGACTGAGGTGTGGACCAAAACACAACATCAATGCGTGTCGGTGCGGGTTTATCCCTTGGGCGTGCGCGGCATGGCGGCCTTGGCGGCCGATGCCGCGGTGATTGCTTACCGGCGGTGGAGAATGAAACAATGCGGCTGACGACCCGTGCGCGGCGAGCGATCTCGAAGTGCTTGCGGCCGCTGGCGCGCCGGGCGGCCGGCGCTTACGTGGCTGGCGAGCATTTGGAAGACGCTTTGGAGGTTGCCGATCGGCTCACCGACCGCGGGCTGGGCGTCACGCTCGGTTTTTGGGATGGAGAAGAGGACTCGCCGCGTCACATTGCCGACACCTATCTGGCGGGCGTCAAAGCGCTCGCGGGACGCGACCACGCTTATTTGTCGATCAAAGTCCCTTCGCTGAAGTTTTCCGAGGACCTGCTGGCTGAAGTTGTCGGGCAAGCCGCGCGGAGCGAAGTTCGACTGCATTTCGACGCCCTCGGGCCCGAGGTGTCCGACCGATCACGCGCGCTGTTCGACCGCCTGCTCGATCGCGGTGTCGACTTGAGTTACACGCTGCCCGGCCGCTGGATGCGCAGCATCGAAGACGCCGCCTGGGCTGCCGGGCGCGGATTCGTGGTCCGCGTGGTGAAGGGCCAATGGGCCGACCCGGCCGACCCAAGGCGCGACTTGCGGACGGGCTTTTTGCAGGTGATCGATGCGCTTGCCGGCCGGGCCCGGCACGTGGCCGTCGCCAGTCACGACGTGCCGCTGGTGACCGAGGCCGTGAATCGCCTGCGGGCCGCCGGCACTTCCTGCGAAATGGAGTTGCTCTACGGGTTGCCGATGCGAGAGTCGTTGGCACTGGCGGACGAACTCAAATTAGGCGTGCACGTGTACGTGCCGTATGGCAAGGCGTATCTACCCTACGCGCTTGCGCACATGCAAAGCAATCCGCGGATCGCCTGGTGGTTGCTGCGAGACATGTTGAAGTCTCGCGGCTCGCGGAAGCACACCGACGCTCGGCAACGCGAGCTGGTCACGAGATAAGAACCAACGCGGGCCTCTTGTTCAACCCGCCAGCCAGGGCGGCCGCTCTCCGGCGGGTGGCAACTTGATGACCGAGACGCTCTTGATGGCTGGGTGGGCTCGCACCTCGTCCAACGCCGCTTGCGGCGGGGCCTGATCCAGATTCAACACGCCGATCGCCTCGCCTCCCTTCGTCGCGCGCCCGACGGCCATTTGGGCGATGTTGATGTCATGCGCGCCGAAAATCGTGCCCACCATGCCGATAATTCCCGGCACGTCGTGGTGCGTGAAGACCATCAGCACGCCATCCAAATAGGCATCGAGTCGGTAGTTGTCGAGCTGCACCAAGCGCAACATGTCGAGGCCGAAGACCGTGCCGGCGGCTTTGTGCGTTTTCTTTTCGGTTTCGACTTCGGCCAGCACCAACGAAGCGAAGGCCCCCGTGTCGCTGCGGCGCTGCTCGACGAGATCGATGCCGCGCTCGCGCAACAGCATCTCGGCGTTGACGATATTGATCTCCTCTTCCAGCGCGTGGGCCAACAGTCCGGCGGCAAAGCTGGCCGTGATGAGCTTGATGTTCTTGCCGGCCACCTCACCCCGATATTCGAGCGTGCAGCGTTTGATGGACGTGGTTTCGAACTGCGCCAACAGCAAGCCCAGTCGATAGCCGACGTCCAGGTAGCCGCGCAGTTCGGCCAGGGTTTTGGCATCCAGCGGCGTCATATTGACGGCGTGTCGGATGGCGCCGGTGGTGAGATAATCGATCAGCAGGCCCACCCCTTCGACGGCCACTTGGGCCTGGGCCTCTTCGGTGCTGGCCCCGAGATGTGGCGTGGCCAGGACGCCCGGCATGCCGAACAGTGGACTGTTGGTGCAGGGTTCGCTGGCAAAAACGTCGAGAGCGACGCCGGCCACGCAGCCGCTCTTCAAGCCTTCGACCAGCGCGGCTTCGTCGTAGATACCGCCCCGCGCACAGTTGATCAGCCGCACGCCCGGCCGCAGAAGTTTGAGCTGGGCCATGCCCACCAGGTTGCGAGTTTCTTCGGTGAGTGGCGTGTGCACCGTCAAATAGTCCACCTGAGGCAGCATCTCGGCCACGCTCGCGGCACCCTCAAAGCCCAATTCGGCGATGCGTTCGGGCGAGAGAAAAGGATCGAACCCGAGCACGCGCATTTGCAGGGCTTTGGCGCGCGCGCCAACCGCCTGTCCGATGCGGCCCAAGCCGACGATGCCCAAGGTTTTGTCGGCCAACTGGGTGCCCATGTAACGGTTGCGATCCCATTTGCCTTCGATCAGGCTTTGATAGGCCGGCGCGATATTGCGAGACAGGGCCAGCATCATCGCAATCGTGTGTTCGGCGGTGCTCAGGGTATTGCCGGCCGGCGTATTCATCACCACGATGCCCAAGCGGGTCGCGGTCTTGGAATCGATGTTGTCGGTTCCCACGCCAGCTCGGATGATCGCCCTGAGGCGATGGTTGCCCTCGAGCACGTCGGCCGTGATTTTGACGCCGCTACGGCAGATGGCGCCGTCGAATTCGGCCAGGGCTTTTCGCAGCGCCTCGCCCTTCAAACCAGTGCGCACCTCGTGCTGGATGCCGGACGCGGCGGAAAGCAAATCCAGGCCTTCCTGGGCCAGCGTGTCTAACACGATAACTTTCGGCATGATAGTACTCGGGAGAAAGAAGATCAGTTTTGGGGATCGTCGTTTGTTTTGTTCCGTCTCATACCAACTAAGATAACAGAGATTCTTGGATTCGCAGGACCGCGGGGGGACCACGAGAGCCCCCGCGGCGTCACTTGGCCGAACCCGGGGCCGATAGCGATGCCGATTTTCCGCGCTGTTGCGCTTGAATGACCTGACTGGCAGCGGCGGCGGCGGAACCCATTGTGACGCTCTGCCCCATTTCGTCGAGCACCAGCTCAATCGCCGCGAGCGTGGCAATGATATCCAATTCGTCGAGCAGGCCGAAATGGGCCAGCCGGAAGATCTTGCCTTCGAGTGGGCCTTGGCCGCCGGCCAGCTTGACGCCAAAACGGCTTTCCAATCGCTTGAGAAACGCGGGGCCGTCAATCGACTCGGGAAAGCGCACCGATGTCATGCCCATGGCCGGCCGGGCGGCAAAAATTTTCAAACCCATCGCCTCCATGCCCGCAATCGCCGCGCGACTCAGCAGGGCCGATCGTGCCCACACGGCTTCCATCCCTTCAGCCCGAATTAATTTAAGCGATTCGGCCAATCCGGCGACCAGCGTATGGGCGGGCGTCCAGGGCGTATCGGGGCCGGCACCCGGCTGGCGGCCGCGAATTTTGGCGCGGTGCAGCTTGAGATCGAAATAAAACGCTTGCGACTCCACGCGATCCATTTGCTGCCAGGCCGCCTCGCTCACCGCAACAAAGGCCAGGCCCGGCGGAATCATCAGGGCTTTTTGCGATCCCACCACCAGCACGTCGATATGCCATTCGTCGGTGAGGCAGGGCATTGCACCGGCCCCGCTGATGGCATCCACCACCCACAGCGCGCCACTGGGCGCGACAACTTTGCCAATGGCCCGCACATCGTGTCCGACGCCGGTGCTGCTTTCCATCAGCGTGCCGAACACGGCCACGGCGTCAGGATGTTCGGCCAGAAGATTGGCGACGTCGTCGGCTTCGATCGCCTGTCCCCAGGGGACCGCGTGGCGAACGATTTCGATGCCGAAGCGGCGGCAGATATCGGTCCAGCGGCGGGAAAACACCCCCGCCTCCAGCACGATCGCTTTTCCACCCCGCCCTACCAGGTTGACCACGGCCGCTTCCATCGCCCCGGTGCCGGAACTGGTCAACACGATAACGTCGTTTTCGGTCTGAAAAACGTACTTCAGTCCGCTGAGAACTTCGGCAAACAGCGTGCGAAATTCGGCCGTTCGGTGATGCGTCACCTGGCGCGCCATGGCCAATCGAGCTGGCTCGGGCACTTGCGTTGGGCCGGGGGTCATCAGGCGTTTTCTAGGCATCGCCGCTACAAACGAAAGACGGGCTTTGGAAAGGGTGCTATTGTAGGCCCGCAACGCTCGCTTGGCCATTGGGGTGACACGGCCATGTTCTGACACGGTCGGCGGCACTGGGGTTCGCCCGGAATTGGGTCGTCACTGTGCCCAACCGGCACGCCCGGCGGGACAAATCCGCTCAGTCCGCTCGCGGCGCTGCTGGTCATTTTTTCAAGCGGTGCCGCACTGCGTCGACGGTCGGCATTTGGCACGTCAAATGCCCTCTACGCTAAAGACCGGGAAAACAACACGGCAATTCAAGTTTCAAAACCTGTCGGGCATTAGCCAGCAGGAAAGGCAGCGCTCATGGTCGTCGATTTGAGCACAAAGTATTTGGGATTGAAGCTCGCCAACCCGGTGGTTGTATCCGCCTGTCCGTTGACAGGTGAACTCGACGTGCTGCGCCGACTGGAGCAATTCGGCGCCGCGGCCGCGGTAATGCCTTCGCTGTTTGAGGAGCAACTGGAGCAAAAGACGCGCGACGCGCGCCAACTGTCCGTCGCGCCCGGAGGGGGGCCGTTGATCGAAAGCCTGGCGTATTTTCACGAGCTGAAAGAATACAACCGCGGTCCGGAAATCTATTTGAAGCATATCGCCGAGGCCAAGAAAGCCGTCTCGATTCCGATCATCGGCAGTTTGAACCTGACCGTGCCCGGCGACTGGCTGCGTTACGCGCGGCTGATCGAAGAAGCCGGCGCCGACGCACTCGAGTTGAATATCTATTTCTTGGCGATTGAGTTGGATACGACGAGCCGTGAGATTGAGGCCCGGTACACGGAGCTCGTGGCCGCCGTGCGGAAGGAAGTTTCAATTCCCCTGGCGGTCAAAGTGGCACCCTATTTCACCGCGTTTCCGAACATGGCTCGCCGCCTGGTCGAAGCGGGCGCCGATGGGCTGGTGCTGTTCAATCGCTTTTTGCAGCCCGAAATCGACCTCGATGCGTTCCGCGTGATTCCGCGACTAGCGCTCAGCACGCCGGACGAACTGCGCGTTCCGCTACGTTGGATTGCCCTGTTGCATGGCCGGATTGACGCCTCGTTGGCGGCAACCACGGGCGTTCATTTCGCCGATGACGTGATCAAGCTGATGCTGGTGGGCGCGGATGTCGTGATGGTCGCTTCGACCCTCTACCGCCATGGTGTCAACGTGCTAGCCACCTTGGTCGATGGCTTGCGAGACTGGCTCGAGGCCAACGAATATCACTCGCTGGAGCAGATGAGGGGATGCTTGAGCCAGCGGAAGTGCCCCGATCCGGCGGCGTTCGAACGAGCCAACTACACGAAGGCCTTGACGTCGTTTTTGAGTGGAGCCGAGTCGAATCATTAGCACCGGCGGCAGCTCCGACGGACTGCACCCGTCGAGCAAGGTGTTCGTCGCGCCGCCGACTCAGCGGACAACAGCGGGCGGCCCGGTCACGACGCGCGTGCCGCCGGGCGGAGTGAATGCGGGCGCCGTCGGCATGCTCAGGGCCCCGATGCGCGAGGCGACTTGCGGCTGATAGGGATCGACCGACAGCGAGCGCTGATAATTCGCCAGCGCTTGCGCGGTCTCGCCCGCGTCCTCGCGCAGCTTGCCGAGCGCTGCCAAAGCGCGGGAATTCGTCGGATCGACGGCCACGGCGTCGATCAGTTGTTGCTTGGCGGCATCGCGATTGCCCGTCTCCTCGTGCAGCCGCGCCAATTCGATTTTGGGAGCCGCCAACGAAGGATTCCGGGCAGCCCAGCCTTCGACCAGCTTGAACGCGTCGGCGCTGCGGCCCTGTTCGACCAGCAATACCGCCAGGCCCCGGTGGCAATCCTGATTGTTCGGATCGTGGTCGAGGCACTGGTGATAGTAGCTTTCGGCCTGCTGAAAATCCGATTTCTGATTGTGCAATTTTCCGAGCTGATGATACGTGCGCGCGAGATTGTAATATCCGTCCGGATTATTGGGATCGGTTTGAATCGACTGCTGGAATCGTTGCAGCGCGCCTTGATAGTACGCCTGCTGGAACATCCGCACGCCGTCGGCGTTTTGACTGTGCGACATCAACTGGCAGCCAGGGGAAGTCAACAGGCCAAGCAAAACCGCCCACGAACAGGCGAGCATCACCGGCCGGCAAACGCAAAGCTGATGGGCATTGGGCGGAAACACGGCTTCGAACGCCTCGTGCGTTGAACAACGTCCCGCGAGCGAGCTCGCGGGCCGGAAGAAGTGACGCGCGGGGGGACGATACTGGCCGGACCCGGGCGGGGCAAGAGCAGTTTGGCGATGAAAAAAACGACCGCGCACCGACGGTTGCGGTGCGCGGCTTCATAAACTCCCCAGGGGATCGCCGCAACGGGTTACGCCGCCAGAGCGCGAGTATCTCTCGCGGCTAGCTTGCTAGCACTGCTCGATACGGGTCATCGCGGCGGAATTCGGCGCTGGGGCAACAGCAACGAAGCCCTCTTTCTTTTCATAACCCAAGTTGCGCAAAACCTCGAGCACTTCGCTGCAGGTGGGAAACATCCGGCCGCTGGTGCGCTTGTATTGATCGAGCGCGTGCATGAACTCGATCTCGGCATCGGTATAATCGCGCTCGCAGGTCGTGGGGTCAATTTGGCGGCGGCGATTGACTTTTTCACGTCGCTCTCCGTGGCGTCGCTCGACGACCAAGGCGGCATTGGCGGTGCGTCGATCGGAGGTGACGCGGCGACTGCGATTCTTCCGCTGCTCGATGGTGACCGAAACTTCCGCTTTCTTGCTCTTGGCCAAAGTCGTTCCTCCCGTGAGAAGCTAGTGAAACTTTTCCGCCCCCGCACCCCTAAAGAAATCGGAACATCGCCGTGTCAAGATTTACCGATTGAGAAAAATGGGTGAAGATAGCAGTTTGTCGGGATGAGCCAAACATTACCGCTAGCGCAAAAGGATCGGTCGCAAGGCCCTCGGGGAGAAAACCGGCGATCCCCGCGCGTCGGGGGGAAGGAATGGGTCGAATGCGCCGGTCAGGACCGCGAATCGGACACGACGGTCGGCAGCGCGCGGAGCAGCAAATTGACCGTTTCGGCCACAGAATCGGTAATCGGCTTGAGGCCCTCGCTCATCTGCGCAGCCCAGGCCGGCTCGTCCTTGCCACTGGCATCCACGATGCCCTTGGATCCGCCAATGCCCGGCACATACAGCACGACTGTGGCAAGGCTTTGGCCAGTTTCTTTTGCGAGACCCGCGTACGGGTCTTCATCCGCGGTCCGCAAAGCCAGCAATTCCGGTACGATCGGCAATTGATTCAACTCGAGAGATTCCAACGACCGCCCGGTAAGGGGAATGCGAGCGCCCCGCGAACCGGGGCCGGACTGATCGGAACTGGCCACGGTGGCGAGAGTCGGCAAGACTGTGGAGGGAACCTGTGAGTGAGAGCGCAACAGCGGCACCACCGCGAACAACAAGCCGGCGGCGGTAGCCAGGGCCCCCGTGGTGAGAGCTACCGCGGCGACTGCCCAGCGGCGTCGCGGCGATACCTTTGGTTGCAAATCGGCCAGCACTCGCATCGCCATGTCACTGGGCGGATGGGGAGTGGCGAGCGCATAGAAACCGTCCAACAACCGGCCGTATGTGGCCGCCAAGTGCCGGCAGTCGGGGCAAGTCTCGCAGTGGAGCTGCAACTCTGCGTCCGTCTCGGGTCGCTTGCGCTTGTCGAGCACCGCGTTGAGGCGATCTTCAAACTCTTCGCACTGCATGCCGCGACTCCTGCAAAACTCCGCGATCTTTCAACCGCGCGATCAACTCGCGTCGCGCCCGATGAACCCAGGTTTTTACCGTTCCCAACGGGCAGTCCAGCGTGGTGCTGATTTGCGAGTAGCTCATTTCGTGTTGATGAAACAGCAAAAAGGCCTGCCGATATTCGGCCCGCAAGTGACTCAGAGCCAAATCGACTTCTTCGGCTAAATTCTCCGCGTCCCTGATTCCCACGGCGTCGTCGCTGAGGTGTTCGACCAGCGACGACGTTGCCGGCTGGTGCATGCGTATAGCCAACAGCGTGCGGCAGCGATTCCCGGCAATGGCCAGCAGCCAAGGAAGGAATTCCCGCTGCTGGTCCCATGTGCCCAAGCTGCGCAACGCCCGCACGAACGACTCTTGCGTGACATCTTCGGCATCTTGGCGATGCCTCAGCATGCGATAGCAAAGGCCGAACACCTGGCCGCGAAAATTGCTCACCAGTTCCACCATCGCGGACTGGTCGCCGCGCAGGCATTGGTGGACCAACTCACGCACGTTGTCGGACAACGCTCTGGTTCCTCAAACGATTGAGTAAGTCGGCTACTTGAGGATACCGCCGGAGAGAGCGGCAAGTTTCAAAATCCGGGGCTCAAGTTAGCCGCTATTCTAAAAGAAAGTGGCCGCAATAGCCACGAATTTTTGCCAAACGCCCGCCTTGTGCCTGCAAACCCAGCGGCCGTGGGTGGTCCGGTCGAAGTCGAACGGGGCCAAAGCGGAGGCGAAGGACGGCTGGCGGTCTAGCGACAGACCGACTCGCAGATGTCGCGCAGTTCGCCCAAGCTGACCTCTTCCAGACACCGGCCACGGCGGTCCAAATGCTCGTTGATTTTCGTGGCTGTTTCCTGCATTACGGCGTGCGTTTCGGCGGAACCGCCGCAAAGGACAAAGTTTTTTCCCCGAGTGAGTCGCGTGTGCCCATCCTCGGCGTCAAAGGCCAAACCCACGAGCGCGGCCTTTTTCGTTCTTTTTTTTGCGACCCTCATCGGCTGGCGTTCCTCAAGGCTTGAAAAATGTCCAGGAATTCCCATTTCCCGTAACTTTACAAGTATAGCGCAATCGCTGGGTCGGTCAAACCAACTCAAATCCGGTGCGCCTTTAACTGCTGCTCACCGCGTCGCGGACCATTTGCCGGGCCAGTTTGAAGGCGGTCGACAGGGTGTTTGTGCGCACTTCCATTTGATCGGCAGAAAAGTTCCAGGGACTTTCACTCTTGGGCAAGCCGGCGATTGCGATGGTCAGCGGAAGCAGCTCCAAGAACTCGCGATAACGGCGCCGGATGGTTTCTTCGTCTACCGCCATGGCCTGACTCCTCAAATGGGAATGGACTATTTACAGGGCAGGGCAAGCGGTGATCTTTGGTGGGTGGCAGATTGCGCTGGATAATGCCACGCTTGCCCTCGGCAATCTCAACAAATAGCCGCTCGTTAGCGGCAGAGCAAGCGAAAAAAGTGCTCCGCGGCGGAGAAATTCGGCGCGGTGGAAGTCCGCGTTTTCGCCGCCTTCCAGCTGCGCTTTAGGGGCGACTCAAAAATAACTTCGGCATTTTGATGCCCCTCACCCCGCCCTCTCCCAGAGGGAGAGGTGTTTGTGGCCGAAGTTATTTTTGAGTCGTTCCCTAGCGGCGCTTGCGGAATTTGCTCAACATGGCGGCCGCGGCTTCCTGACTGTCTTTCGAGGTGTTGCCCAGCGGCGGCAGCTTGCCGACCGGCCTCTTTCCCGGGGGAACTTTGCGCTTCTCCTCTGGAGCTTCCGGCACGACGCTTTGCGTGGAACCCAATTGGTTCGCATCCGTGTCGCTGGTGCTCAAGGGTTGCGTCTGATCGATGGCCGCGGTTTTCGATTCGGCATCGGGCGCTCCGGCCAGCCATTGAGTAACGTCCACGGGGTTCTCGGCGGCGTCTTGCGCAGTGCGCGCGGCCGCTTCCTTGATGTCGACGACGGGCGGCCGCTTTTTGCCGCCGAGCTCGTGGGCGACATGGACTTCGAACAACAAGGGGCCGACCGTCAAACGATCGCCGGCCTTCAATTCGCGTTCGCCAACCACGCGCTCCTGATTGACGTAAGTGCCGTTCTTGCTGCCGAAGTCGCGGACACCGATGTAGCCTTCCTCGATCAAAAGGACGCAATGATGCCGGCTGATTAAATCGCTTCCCGGGCGCAAGTGACAATCTTCGGCACGGCCAATGAAAAACTTTTTGCCTGGGACCGAGATTTCCTGTCCGGCGTTCTTTCCTTCAAGAACTCTCAGCTTTAAATCCATAGTTCCGCGCAGCTCCGCAAAGGCCAACCCAAAAGAAAACCGATACGAGTGCGGATAGAGCTATATAAAACAGCCCTGCAGAACAGCTTGAACTGCGGACAAAGCCAGTGCACCAGTCCTTCTCTGTAGCGCGAGACGCATACGACCGGTGGCTAATGCCTAACTTCCCATTATGCCAGCAAAACCACTTTATGGCAAATTGAATTAATGATGAAACATCCCTCCGTCGGGAGGCATTGCGCGAATCTGCAATGTTGCCCGCTCGACGGTCGCCCGTTTGGCGCCATGCCAGCTATCGCCGCCGATTCCATCCTGCCGTGTCATACTTTTCGACAGCCAGACTCCTGACAAGTTGCTGTTCGGTCGCAGTCAGCCCCCGCGGTTCAAAGTCCAGGCGCAGCCCCGTGCCAAGCTGTTGCTGACAATCTGCGATAAACTCGGCATGATTGAGCCGTTTTCCGGCGAGTTCTTCAATGCCCGGTAGCTCGGGGGCCTGGGGCGATCGAGCCCACAACAAACTTCCGTGCTGCAGAATGGCCCCCCGACGTCGGCGCTGGGCGCTGCCACCGATCTTTGAGTCACCGACGAGCACGTCGCCGCCGGCGCGGCGCTGGAAACATAGAAATGGCTGTTCGGGGGTGGTCGACTGTGTCGCGGCGGCAGACAAGTATGCACTTACGCCGAAGCGATTTAGGGTTCCGACCAGGGCTCGATGGACGGCGTTGTAAAGCCGCGAGGCGTCTTGGGCCAAGGGATGTGCAACACTGATCGTGAGGCTGTAGGTTAGCTCACGATCGTGCAGAATGGCGCCGCCGCCGGTTTGGCGACGCACCACAGCGCAACGGCGGCTGGCGTGGTGTGTCTCGCGCTGGGCGTAGTCCTGAAAATAGCCCAGCGACAAGGTCGGCTCGGACCAGCCATAGAATCGCAACGTGCAACCGCCGTTCGCGGCGGCCGATTCGAGCAGCGCTTCGTCGACGGCCATTTGCCAGGCTCCGGCGGCCGGCGGATCGACGATCAGCCGGCACGGCGCGCGACGATCAATTTCGGCAGTGCGAGGCATAGGTCAGCGGGGCAGCAGGCGGGTACATTTGAGGCCTTTCCTCTCGTTCGAGGAGACGAAAAGAGACACTAGGCCCGGCGCAGGCGGGCGATGGTTTGATCGACGACATCGCGGATAATGGCTTCCAGTTCGAAGGCAGGGCGGAAGTGGATCGTGCGCCGCAGCCGCGACAGGTCGGGAATCCGCGACCGCACGTCTTCGAAATCGTGATCGTACGCCTCGGCGTAGCTTTGGAACACGATCTCTAAATTCGGGTTCACGGCGGCAATCACGCTCTTGGCCAATTGCAGGATGCTCACCGGTTGATCGCTGCCGATGTTGAACACGCCCGCCGTCGCCGAGTCGGTCTCCATCAGCTCGATCACCGAATGCACGACGTCGAGCACGTGCGCGAAGCAGCGGACCTGGTGGCCATCGTCGTGAACCGTCAGCGGTCGGCCGGCCAGGGCCGCTTCGACGAATCGCGGCAGGACCATGCCGTAGCGGCCCGTCTGGCGTGGTCCTACCACATTGAAGAATCGCCCAATCACGATCGGCAGCCGATGTTGCCGCCAGTAGGCCAGGGCCAGAAACTCATCGATGGCCTTCGACGCGCCATAAGACCAGCGCGGGCGTGTCGTGGGGCCGAACACCAGATCGTCATCTTCGCACCACAGCGGCTTGGGGTTCTTGCCGTAGACTTCGCTGGAGCTGGCCAGAAAGAGCTTGACCGCGTAGCCGTCGCGCTTGCGACGCAAAAGTTCGTTGAGAATCAATTCGGTGGGGTAGATGTTTGTTTCGATCGTGTGGATCGGCGCGGTCTGGATCAGTTGCACTCCCACCGCAGCGGCCAGGTGGTAAACCTCGTCGACGTCGCTGACCAGGTGGCGGACGAGCGTTTTGTCGGCCACCGTGCCATGCACGAAACTGAAATTGAAATGATCGCGCACGGTCGCCAGATTTTCGACGGCGCCGGTCGACTCGTCATCGACGACCGTTACGCGATAGTCGCGGGCGATGAGCATTTCGGCCAGGTAGCTGCCGATGAATCCAGCGCCGCCGGTGATCAGAGCATGTTTCACGATCGGATGTTCGCTCGAGGAGTGGAGAATTGCCCACAGTTCACAGTGCATGCTGCTCGTGGCGACGTCAAGAGGGTCCGCTTAGCCTGACTTTTCGCCGGCAACCGGCGGGGGGCGTTTGGCGAAAATCGAGGCCAAAATCGAAATCCCCAAGAGCAACAGGATGATCGCCAGCGAACCGCCGGGATGCACAAGGTGGTCGTCCAGCCAGAATTCCGCCACCATTTTGACGCCCACGAATATCAGCACGGCGCAGAGCCCGTAGTTCAGATAGTGGAACAAGTCCATCACGCCGGCCAGCAAGAAATAGAGCGCACGCAGGCCGAGGATCGCACAAACATCGGAGGTAAACACGGTAAAGGGATCCTGCGTGACACCAAAAATGGCCGGCACGCTGTCGACGGCAAAGATCAAATCGGCGCTGTCTACCACCAACAGCACGAGAAACAGCGGCGTGATGCAGTGGAGGCCATTTTCCACGACAAAGAAACGCTCCCGGTGGTTTTCCTTGGCAATGCGAAAAACTCGTTTGGCGGCCCGCATTGTCAAATCGTTTTCGGGGTTGAAGTCGCTGTCGCCATGCAAGGCCAGCTTGATGCCGGTGTAAATCAGAAATGCGCCAAAAATCCAGAGAATCCAACTGAATTGCTGCAGCAGCGCGACACCCAGCAGGATGAAGGTCAACCGCATGACGACGGCGCCGATAATGCCCCAAAAAAGCACTCGGTATTGGTACTTCAGCGGGACGCCGAAATAATTGAAGATCACGGCGAACACAAAGACGTTGTCCATCGACAACGACCATTCGACCAGATATCCGGTCAAGAACTGGATGCCGATCTCCGGCCCGCGCCAAATCCAAACCAGCCCGTTGAAGGCCAAGGCAACCGCGCACCAAATAAGCGTCCACACCGTGCTCTCGCGCAAGGTTGGGTCGCGCGAATCGCGGTGAAAGATGAACAGGTCCAAGACCAACAGAACGACAACGAACAACCCGAAAGCCAGCCAGTGCCAAATCAAGACGGCGGGTTCGCCAGCGATGGTGGCGGCGGGATCGGTGACGTCGGCCAGCAATCCCGTCGCAACGCAGTGGGCGGAGAAGATTTCTGACAATGGGCGAACTTCCAAGGAGGGGAGCCAAGACGACAGGCGTTACTCGCGGGTCCGCCCCAATCATAGAGGTCCTGGCCAGCGCCAGCAACGGCACCTTTCGCGGACGTTTGCGGCGAGAAAGACGTGGCGCGCGTCTCGCGGACGGATGCAATTTCTCGTTCAAGCGAAGGCCAACCGGGATAAGGGGGGCCGCTCTATCGATGAGAAGCGATGCGTAAAAGGTTGCGTCGTGAGATTGGCAGTTCGCGGCCGACGCGCGACCGGCACTTGCCAAATTGCGAATCGACGGCCGACCGCTCGGCGTTGAGAAATGCTCCCGACGATCGCGCAGCGGCACCGCCAGGTTGCTCAATCGCTGATGATTACGAACGCAAACAAACGGTTTTTTTGCCGTGGTCTTCTTCGATCGAGACCTTGCCCTCGCGCGCCAGCCAGCCCACGGCCTGCATGATCACGTCGCGCTGCGCGTCCACCTCTTTTGCCAACTGGCTGAGAGTGCGCGGGCCATGATCGTTAAGATGATGCCAGATCACGCCGGCCGTATCGCCGATTTGCTCCAGGCTGGAGTATTGAGCCGTTACCATAGTCGCTTGCTCCTAAACGAACTGCGATTTGGATCCGGAACCCATGCCGCCATTGCTTGCGGAAGTATAGCCCTGGACACGCTACGGACTCAAGTCCTGGCTTCACTTACCGTGGGGGCGATGGCGGGAACGATGACCGCCGAGCGATCGTGCACCGGCGGCACCAAAAAAATATAGGCCAGCCGCAGCCAAAGAGAAGGGACTGGAGTGTTCCGATCACGCCGAAGATGCAGCTTCACGCGACTTTACCGAGTCCCCGAGCGCGCCAGCGCTC
>JACQFF010000189.1 GCA_016200205.1 Planctomycetia bacterium | reverse complement strand
CACGACGAAAAAAGATCTGGAAGCCGAGCGGAAGAAGTTCGACGAGAATCGCGAGAAAATCACCAGCAACAGCAGCGCCTTGGCACAAAAATTCGACTCCAAACGTAAAGAGCACGAAGAGTTGAACAAGAAGACCAGCGCGGAGATCGCCGACCTCAAGGCCGAAAATGCCAAAAAGAAGACGCTGCTAGACAACATTCACGACGAAGAAAACCGCAAGAAAAAATCGACTGAAGTGGCCGATGGCAAAATCACCTGGGTCAACCAGCGCTCGCGCACGGTGTATGTGAATCTCGGCGCCGACGATGGTCTGCGCCGGCAGACAAAGTTCAGCGTGTACAGTGCCGATGAATCGAACGCGGCGGAGGCCGATAAAAAGGCCAAAATCGAAGTCATCCGCCTGGTCAGCGCGCATCTGGCCGAAGCCCGCATCGTGGACGACAACCTTTCCGATCCGATCATGCCGGGCGATCAGATCTTCTCGCCCACTTGGGAACCGGGCCGCGCCGAGCACTTCGGCCTGGCGGGCAAGATGGACATCGACGGCGATGGCGAGAGCGATCGACAGCGAATTCGCGACCTCATCGGGCTCAATGGTGGCGTGATCGACGAGGAAGTGACCGACGACGGTAAGAAATCGGGCGAAATGTCGATCAACACCAAGTACCTGATCTTAGGCGACGAGCCGAAGGTAGTCGCGGGAGAGGGCGGCAAGTCGACACTTCTCGAAAGTTGGACCGCGATCCGCACCGAAGCACAGACGCTCGGCGTGAAAGTCGTCAACGTGAACGACTTTCTGGACTACATGGGCTACAAGCCTGAAGAACGCACGGTCAACCTCGGCAACCGGGCCAAGGCCAGCGATTTCAAGGCGCGATTGCCCGGGGGCGTGCAACGCGTCATTCCCGGAAGCGCCCTCCCCAGGGACCCACGCAAGCCGGCCTCCACCAGCAAGCAGAAAGCCCCGTAGATCGAGTTGCGCGATCCTGGGACTTTGCTCGTCGGCGGTACCCCTGCTGGGTTGTCCCTCGCGCACCCTCCAAGCAAGCTCGGGCAAGCCCGCCGTGACAGTGCGAACCTGCGAACTTGGGCTAATTGAGCGCCGTGCTGTCGCTGGCAAAATCAACCGTCGAGTCGTGATCGTAGAAGTGCCGTGCGATCAACTGGGCCAGCATGTCGACGAACTGGCGGCGGAATTGCGGCTCGGGCTTTTCACCGGCCGGAATCGCCGCGTTGGGCGGGTAGAGCGTTTGCGGCAAATTGCGCTCGAACACCGGATCCTTGCCCTTTGAGACGTCACACACGACGATCTTCATATTGGCCTTGCCCTGATAGAGCGTCTGTCCCTGATACAGGCTGAACTCCTCAAGATCGAGGCCTATGACCATATCGGCTCCCAGGGCCTTGCCGATTTCGACGTACTCTTCCCAGTTGTTTTCGTCCGCCCACTCGAAAACTTCACGTTGGTCGATCAGACTGATCTTGGGAACATGTTTTTGCAGCAAGATGCCGACTTGCTTGGCCAGATCGCGAGAGACGCTCGAATCGCGAAAATGCAGTGAGGTCACGGGCCGGCAGACGACCGCCACGCGCTTGCCTTTCAGCCCGTCAAAATCGGCATGGGTGTTCGTTCCCTGAACGATGTACATGGCAGTGGCAATCAAATTGCAACCACTGGCAATCGTCAGACCCGAAGCCGCCGTAAGAAACGCCAACATCAGGCAGGCCGGCTGTGAGCGGAAGCGATCCATCGCTATGTCCTCGTTCATCCTTGCGTGAGGTTGAACGGCACGAGTGCCGTGGGCTTCGGGCCCTAAATCTTTTTAGTTTTCGCCTGCCTCTTGCTTCACTGCGTCAGCAAGCGAAAAGTCCATTCCAGCAAAATCAGCCCCACCAGGGCCATCGCCAGGCCGGCCGTGGCGGTTTCACCGGGCTGCCAGGCCAACTTTTTTCCGCGCGCCGCCATCACCAGTGCCGCGATTGACGCCACCACGGCCACAACCGCCAACAACGTCCCGGCCGCATGGGCTCGTAACGCCGCGATCGGCCGGCCCTGGACAAAATTGGCCCAGGCTGTCGTCATTCCACAAGCGGGACAGCGTTTTCCCACCCACGCCAAAAACGTGCACCGCGGCAGGCCGAGTTGCTCGTGCGTTCCCCAGCCGCGTGGATCGGGCCGCAATTGGAATGCCAGCACCAACATCGCCAGCAGTCCGGCTCCCACCAGCGCCGCCAAAAAACGTGAGCGGCGGGAGAGCCCGGCCGAATTTGATCCCGTAGCTAGAATTACGCGATCTATCCGAAAGGGACGCGGAGCATACCGATCCGGCAGGCGGCACGCAAGACCGTTTTTAAGTCTCGAAAAACAAACACGATCGATACGGCGGTGGAAGTCGTCCACCGGTAGACGCCGCACACGTAGGATAAAGACTCCCAAAAAGTGCTTCATCGCACCTGTCTCACAACGCGTGGCGTTTGGGAGGGTCGGCCAAGCTGGCCAGACCATCGGCCTGGCTTTGGGTGATCGAAATCCGTCGAATCGCCGTCGCGCGGCCCGTATTAGGATCGACCTCCACCATCGTCCCCATCAACCGCACGTCGTCGTCGGCAACCTCAAAATGCGTCGGATTAAAGGTTAATGTCGATTCTAGCACGCGGTCGATGCGGCGACCGAGGATGCTTTCATAAGGGCCGGTCATGCCCACGTCGCACTGAAACGCCGTTCCGCCGGGCAAAATGCGCTCATCGGCCGTCGGCACGTGGGTGTGGGTTCCTAAAACGGCACTGACCCGGCCGTCCAAATAGCGCCCCATCAATTGTTTATCGCTGGTGGCTTCGGCGTGAAAATCGAGCAATCTCACCTTCACCTGGTCGCTCAGGGTGGCCAGCAGCCGATCGGCTGCCGCCCAAGGGCAATCTACCGGCCGCATAAAGACCCGACCCAACAGGCTGAACACCGCTACCTCGACGCCGTTGCGGGCCCGCACGATGGCCATTTCACGCCCGGGCGCGCTGTTCGGGAAATTGGCCGGCTTGACAATATTGGGCTGTTTTTCCAGCACGCTGACGATTTCGCGGCGGCGATAGATGTGATCGCCCAGCGTGATGCAATCGACGCCGGCCGCGATCAGCTCTTGATAATTGGCCGGGGTCAGCCCCGATCCACCGGCCGCGTTTTCGGCGTTCGCCACGACCAGGTCGAGCTGCTCGGTCTTCACCAGGCCGCGCACGGCCCGCGCGACGATCTGGCGCCCCGGTTTACCGACGATATCTCCGATCAACAGCAGCCGCACGATGGAGGGGTCTTTCGTTTCCATAAGTTCAGGACGCGGGCGCAAATTGCCGGCATGACTACTTGGCGACTTCCGTAATCCGCGTCTCGCGCAACACGGTGACTTTGATTTCGCCTGGATAGGTCAACTGCTGCTCGAACGCTTTGGCGATGTCGCGGCAGACCTTGGCCGCCGAAGCATCGGTCGTGTCCCTGGCATTGACAATCACGCGCAGCTCGCGGCCGGCTTGAATGGCAAACGCCTGGTCGACGCCTTCGAACCCGGTGGCGATCTTTTCCAGTTCTTCCATGCGCTTGATATAACGTTCCAAGGTTTCGCGGCGGGCCCCGGGCCGCGATGCGCTGCAGGCATCGGCCGCCGCCACCAGCACGGTGTAAGGATGATCCACGCGAATGTCGTCGTGATGTCCCAGTGCCGCGTGCACGACTTCCGGGCCTTCGCCGTAGCGCTTCAGCAGTTCGGCGCCAATTTTAGGGTGGCCACCTTCGGTTTCGTGATCGGCCGCCTTGCCGATGTCGTGCAACAAACCGCAACGGCGAGCCAAGCGCCCATCGAGCCCCATCTCGTCGGCAAACAAGCCAGTGAGGAAAGCGACTTCGATCGAGTGCCGCAGCACGTTCTGGCTGTAGCTGGTGCGGAACCGCAGCCGGCCGAGCAGATGAATGATCTTGGGGTGCAGACCGGGCACGTCGGCCTCTTGAGCCGCTTCCTCGCCCCGCTTTTGGATGTGCGCCTCGATTTCCGTCTGAGTTTCAGCCACGAGCTCTTCGATGCGAGCTGGGTGAATTCGGCCGTCGGCAATCAGCTTGTTGAGCGCCATGCGGGCCACTTCGCGACGCACCGTGTCGAATCCGCTGACGATCACGACCCCGGGCGTGTCGTCGATAATGACGTCCACGCCGGTGGCTTTTTCGAAGGCGCGGATGTTGCGGCCTTCGCGGCCGATGATCCGGCCTTTCATTTCGTCGTTGGGAATATCGACGGTGCTGGTCGTGGTTTCGGCCGTATGCGTGGCGGCATAGCGTTGAATGCAGGTCAGCAGGATGTCCCGCGATTTGGCGTCGACGATTTCGGCCATTTTCCGTTCGTGCTTCAAGATCAGCGAGCCGGCCTCGTGCTGCAATTCCTGTTCGAGCATTTCCATCAGCCGGCGGGTGGCTTCCTCGCGCCCCAGCCCGCTCAAGGCGTGCAGCGTTTGTCGCTGCAGATCGAGCAAATTGGCCAATTCCTCGTTGCGGCGGTTGGTGTCCTCGATTTTTTCCGTCAATTTGCGCTGCGTCGTTTCGACCATCTTTTCTTGCCGCCGCAATTGGTCGATCTGTTGCTCGGTGGTGTCTTGGCGCTTGTCGAGCAACCGTTCGCGTTCGTGCAGTTCTTGGCGCAGTTTGGCCAGGTCGCGCTCGCCTTCGGCCTTTTGCTGGATGGCCTGTTCCTTGATTTCCAGCTCGGCTTCTTTGCGACGGTTAACGCTTTCGCGATCGGCGCGAGCGATAATCTCTCGGGCTTCGGTCTCGGCGTCCCGACGGCGCAGCCGATCGAGCAGCATCTTCCCCACGAACGTGAGGATCGAGCAGACCGCCAATAAGATGATGACGATAACAGGTTGAACAGGTTCCACGGCTCACCCCACGTGTTGACTGGCTCGCCCGCGTAAGACGGTAGCAGGCGCGAAAAGCCGCGCGCAAACCGTCGCGTGTCTGGAGGGAAGTGAGCCGCCTCAATACAGTTCGAAGCCCCGTTTGCGCGCGACCCGAAAGGTCACCCGCGGCGGGGCCGCCGGTTGCAGACCGAAACTGTAGCGGCCAAGACGAGATAAGTTTCGCTCGACCAGGCAAGTCGCCTGGCGAATCGGAAAACGGAACGTAGGGAATGGTTCGCTCTTTCGAAAGTTCCAAGTCCACTCAGCGCAAAGGAGGGGGAACTTTCGGTCAAGACATAATCCATGCTCATCCATTCATGCGGGACCACTGTCAAGAAGCCAGCGCGGTTTGGACGGGATGGTTGCGCCATTCCCCCATACGCCCTGGCCCCGTTGGCCGCGGCTCGTGTCCCCGACAGTATGCCGAGGAGGTATCGCAAAAAAACTAGCAGAAACATCGTGGTTGCGAACTCCCGCAGTTCGTTTGTCTTATCGCTCGCTACAGAGCCGTCACAACGCTGCAAACCGCTTTGGGCTGGCAACTCCCTCCGGAAACTCCGAAGGCGCTCTTTTTGTATTCTCGCAGGAGAAAGATGAAAACCGTGCACATCGGCGCACGTAGCGATCGCATTGACCTGCACTTGTGCAGATCCCCACCGCAATCGTTTCCTCACTTCTCGCTATCTATCCTATCACAGTCTGGACTGACTGCAACTATATTTGGCCCCTTTTGCATGCTGCTAAGGCACTATATTCTCCGGACTTACGACCTCTGGTCTCGAGGCTGGATAAGTTGGAGACTTTACTCGGCTCAACGGGTTTATACGATGCAACGTTACGCAAGGCTCAATAGAAATCTTCCCTTTGACCGGCCCAATGCCACCCTCGCACCCCTTTGAGCAGATCTTGGCCGCCGACTGGCCACTCGAGCGCTGGCACGAAAACACCGTGCTTTTAGCCATCTCGGGGGGGGCCGACAGCATTGCACTGTTGCGCGCCATGCACGCCCTGAAATCGCCCTGTTCGGGCCGCCTGTTAGTTGCCCATTTCAATCATCATTTCCGAGGCCAGGATGCCAATGCCGACGAGCAGTTCGTGATCGGCGAATGTCAGCGGCTCGAGCTCGGCTGCGAAATCGGCCACGGCCCCGCAGCGCTAGCGCGCCAGGGCGGTGATGGAGTGGAAGCAGCGGCCCGTGCGGCTCGTTACGAGTTTCTTCAGCAAACCGCCGAGAGGCTTGGGGCTCGCTATGTCGCCACCGCACACACCGCCGACGATCAGGCCGAAACGATCCTGCACCACATTTTGCGCGGCACGGGACTTGCGGGCCTGGCGGGCATGCCACGCACGCGCCCGCTCGGGCCGGCCGTGACCCTGATCCGGCCCATGCTCAATATCTCGCGCGCCGAAGTGCTGGCCTATCTCGTTTCGCTGGCGCAGCCCTATCGAGAAGACTCCACCAACGCCGAAGCGCAATTCACGCGCAATCGCATTCGCGGTGAACTGTTGCCGCTCGTCAAGCGCGATTATTCGCCGGGCGTTGTCGACTCTCTGCTGCGATTGGCCAGCCTCGCCGCCGATGCCCAGCGCGTCATCGATGGTTTGTCGCAGGCGCTTTTTGATTGCTCGGTCGTGATTCACGACGCTTTTCGGGTCACGATCGATTGCAGAGCCCTTGACTCTCAAGATCGGCACCTGGTGCGCGAGTTGCTTCTTGGCGTATGGCGCCGCCAAGGCTGGCCCTTGCAGGCGATGGGATTTGTCCAATGGAATTTGCTGGCCGACATGGCACTGGCCCAACCATCCGCGCCGGAGTCGGGCCCGAGCAAGCAAGTGCTGCCCGGCGCAATCACGGCGCAAAGACGCGGCGAACAACTGCTGCTCGTCGCCTCGGGGGATACCTCGACATTCCAGACAACGAAATAGGTCGACAGGCTCAAGCCTGATCGGCTCGGGAGTCGATGTAGATGGCTTCCTTGGCCGTGGGGACGTGGCCTGTTTCGTGCTCTTTGCCGCCGGGACCAATTTCGACCAGTTGGTAACCGCCGATCGCGCGGAAGTAGAGCAGTAGAATGAGATAGCCCACCGCCATCGTGGCCGGAATGCCGGCGGTGATCTTTAGCGCCATTTGGCCCCCGTAGTCGCTGGCTTCTTCGACCAGCGGAGAGTCGGGATTGCCTTCTCTAGCGAGCCTTTCCACAATCGAACCATCGAAACCCGAGACTGGACCGAAGAACAAAAAAGAATTGACTTCATGAGCTTTCACAGTCTCGTAGACCGACGGTGCAAGTTGTTGGAGTTTGGCCGACGCGTACACGTCTTGCGTGTACCCGATGCCTGGTCCGCCGAGTAAACCGGCCGACAGCATCCCGATCCCACCCATCGAACCCATCGCCAAAGCGCCACCCTTTGGAAACCGCTCGCCGACGACGCCCAGCATCGTCGGCCAAAAAAATGTTTTGCCGACGCCGTAGATCGTGGCCGCGACCAGCAGCCACCACCCGGCGCTGCCAGCTAGCACGGTGCCCATCGTGTACAGGCCGGCACACGCCAACAAGGCGCTGACAAACAACAGGCCGAGCGGATTGATTCGATCGACGATCGGACCGGCAAAGAACCGCAATACGAACATCAGACCGGCCGTGTAAACCAGCAGCAGCACGCTATCGATGCCGATCACCGACAGTTTGCTCTGGGTGATGTTCGTGATCCAACTGTCCGTTCCCAATTCCACGTAACCGACCAAGGCGTGTAAGACGAGCAGGAACAATAACACTGGAGCCGCAAATTCAGCCAGCATTTCGCTGAACCTGATGCCGGCCGCGCGGGCTTCGGAGATCGGAAACTTCTCTTTGATGACGATCGCCCCGTACCAGAGGGTCGGCACCAAAAAGAACATCATCGGGATTTCCCAGCGCAAGAACGCGACTCTCGCGGTTTCACCGACAAAACCGAAGGCCAACAAGCCGCCGAGGATGAGTCCGCCCGGCCAGCCGGCGTGCAGAATATTGAGATAGTGCGTCTTCTGCTTCGGATACAAAGTTGCCACGAGCGGGTTAATGGCTGCTTCGCACATTCCGTTGGCCAACGAAAACATGAACATACCGATCCAGAGGCAAAAGTAGGTTGGCCTCTGACCTGCGAGCTCGAAAATGGGCGTTGCCGCGACAGTTACCGCCGCCGAGGAAACGTGAAGTAAAAAAGCTCCTATCAACAGCAGCCTGTATCCGACTCGATCGGCAAACAGGCTGAAGCCGATGATAGTAAAAGCCATGCCCACCAGTCCGCCGCCGGTGATGGTCCCGAGATCGGTTTTCGTGAATCCGAAAGCCGAACTCCACTCTCCAAGGACCTTGCCGCGAATGGCAAACCCCATCCCTGCCGCGATCAGCGTCAGGAAGCTGGCCCAGAATATATTGCGATTGGAATGCCCTGACATTGTCCGAGTCTCCAGGAGAGTGATGTGCTGTTCGGCCGTCACGCCTCTGCCGCAGTGCATCGGCGCCGATGCGCGCAATTGCAGATTTCCGAGTATACAAGGCCCCGCTGACAAGTAAACCGACGCGAACTGCACATTTCAGGCAATTTTCGCGAGCTGGATGGCAACGCGGACCTAAAACGCAATCATGCGCCATGCTTTGCCCAAATTAGCAGAGCGGCACCAGACGCCAAGTTGCCTTGACCCCCGCCGAGCACTGACCGTACTATTGGCCGCCCCCTAGCCTCGCCAAATCATCGATTTTCCATCCATGGCATCATCGACCGGCCATCGCGCCACTTGGATTCTGATCATCGCCGTCGCGGTGGCGCTGCGTTTGGCCGCCGGAGTTTGGTGGCAATCGCGACTGCCTGCGGAGCAGCCATTCTATTTCGGCGATAGCGCCTCCTACTGGACTTTGGGCAAAACAATCGCGCACGGCGAACCCTATCAATATGAGTCGCCCGAGGCGCGAGTGTTTCGTACGCCTGGCTATCCACTTCTCTTAGCCGGACTGTTTAGTATTTTCGGAGATGATGCGCCGGTGATGATGGCGCGCGCTTTGAGCGCCGTGTTGGGAGGGCTCGCCGTTGCCGTCGTCGGCTGGTGGACCACGCGTCTTTTCGATCACCGCACGGGCCGCTGCGCTGGCTGGATCGCGGCCTTCTATCCCGGCGCGATTTCGATGGGCGCCTTCGTGCTCAGCGAAGCGCCGTTTTGTCCGTTGATGTTGCTGCAGCTTGCGCTGTGGGGTCTCGCCTGGCGCGCGCCATCGAACGAGCGGGCGATCATCCTGGCACTAGCCGGCGGAGTCGCCGGAGCATTCGCCACGCTGGTGCGTCCCAGTTGGCTGCTGTTTACGCCCTGTGCGCTGCTGGTCGCTCTGGCATTCGACAAATATCGCCTCCGCCAGGGCCTGGTAGGCATCGCCATGTGTGCCAGTTTCGTTCTCGGCATGCTGCCTTGGTGGATTCGCAATCTGCAAGTCACCGGACACTTTGTCGTCACCACGCTGCAAGTCGGCGCCAGTTTATATGACGGGCTGAACCCGACTGCCGATGGCGGCAGCAACATGAACTTCGTGCCGCGATTCGCCGCACAACAGCATGTTTTCGACGCGATGGGGGCCGAAGCGGATTTCGAATATCGATTGAATCGCCGCTTGCAGCGCGCGGCCGTCGATTGGGCCGTGGCAAATCCCGCTCGCGTGGCGGAGTTGGCTTGGATCAAGTTCGTGCGGATTTGGAACGTGTGGCCCAACGAGCCGTCGCTGCGCACCTGGCCGATGCGGCTGGCCGTGTGTGCGACGTATGCGCCGCTGTTGTGCGTGGGCATTTTCGGGGCCTGGCGATTTACGCGCCGCGGCTGGCCTTACCTGTTGGCCTGGCTGCCGGCGGTCTACTTCACGCTCGTGCATCTGGTGTTTGTCGGCTCGCTTCGTTATCGCGAACCAGCGATGCTGGCGCTGGCGGTCTTGGCGGCCGGGGCGCTTGCGAGTCTTACGCAACCTCCGCCGCAGACCGGCGCGGCGATCATGCCGGCGGGCACCGGCCCTAGCTAAAGATCGGACCGGCCACGGATTGGCTCACCTCAACCGCTGAAGGAGCGGCTCCATTACCAAGGGCGTCATCAACCTCTGCTGGTTCCTTTTCAAATGGGGCGCCGTGCTTACGGTTCTCACTGCGCTGGTGGCGATTCCGCTCTTTTATCGCGACGTCGTGTACCGCGTCGACGAAGAAATTCGCGCGCGTGTGGAAGCAAAAATCGCCGAGCGGTTTCCGCATTTGGAGGTGCGCGTTCGCAGCGCGCAACTGGTCGCCGACGGGATTGAAGCCCGCGGCGTTTCAATTCTCGAGCCGGGCGCGGCCGGCCCGCAGGCAGAGCTGGCGCTGTTTGATGAGGTCTTTCTGACCTGCGCCACTACCCTGCAAGAGCTGGTCAGCGGAGATCCACAAATCACGGGTATCAAGCTCGGTCGCCCGATCGTGCGGGCCACGCGTCGTCCGGACGGAAGTTACAGCCTGAGCAAACTCTTGCCGCCGAAGAAATCCCCGGGGCTCGCCACGGCCATGACGGTGGAAAACGGAACCGTCCAAATCTTCGATCCGCTCAAAAATCCCTCCACCACCTACACGCTGCACGATATCAATTTAGAGATCAAACGATTGCCGGGGGATCAAAACCAGCAAGCCATGTTCGAGTTCGAGGGCTCGCTCGCGGCGGATCAAGTTCAGCGCGTCGAGCTGGCAGGCTCGCTCGATGCAGCCAGCGGCCGGTGGATGCTTCATGGCACGGTCGATGGCTGCGATATTTCTCCGGAAATCCGCAATTCGCTGCCCGACCAAATCGCCGATCCGCTCGAGCTGCTCTCGTCCCTGAAGGCGCGAGCCGATTTCAGTTTTCGCCTGACGGGCGAGAATCCGGGGCAACCGCCGAGCTTCGAAATCAACGGCAACCTGGGCGGTGGGCGGATCGACGATCCCCTGCTCCCCTGGCGGCTGACCGATTTGAAAGCAAAATTTCATTGCGACAACGCGGGTCTAAAGATTCGCGACTTGAGCGCCCGGGACGGCCCGATGACCTGGGAAGTCTCCGAATTGGCGCTTCAGGGATTCACCCGCACCAGCCCGCTGTTCGTGCATGTCATCGGCAAACAGGTGCGGCTCGACCGCAAGCTGGGCGATGCGCTGCCCGATCCCTCGTGGCGCATCGATTGGCACAACTACAGTCCCGAAGGCGAGGCGGATCTGGAATGCACGCTCCGCTTCGACGGCCAGCGTTGGACGCCGAAGCTCGAGGTCACGCTCTTGAATAACGTTTCGTTTAGCTGCCACAAGTTTCCTTATCGACTCGAGGGCGGGCGGGGCAAACTGACGCTCAACGGCAACGTGGCCGACGTCGACCTGGTCGCCTTCAGCGGGCCGCGGCCCGTCACACTCAAAGGCAGATTTTTCGATCCCGGACCGCACTATACCGGCAGGATCGAAATTCGCGGACAGCAGATTCAATTCGACGAAAAGCTGTTCCGGGCACTGCTCAAACCCAAGGCCCAGGAAACCGTCCGCTCGCTCCACCCCCGCGAAACCTTCGATTTTCACGCCATCCTGTGGCGCGACCAGAACGATCCTCTGCCCCGGCCCGACATCCATCAGTGGGCGGAAATCAAGTTGAACCGCTGCTCGATGAAGTACGACAAGTTTCCCTACCCGCTGCACAACATGCAGGGCGTGCTCTACGTGCGCGATGGCCAGTGGGCGTTCGACAATGTCGAGGCCACTTGCGACACCGGCGTGGTGAAGTGTTCGTTGGGGAGGTTGGACACTTCTCCCGACGAGGACATCTTGGTGTTGGAGCTCCACGCCAACAACCTGCCTTTGGAAAAGAAACTCCGCGACGCATTGAATCCCAGCCAGCAGCAGCTCTGGGATTCGCTGCAACCGCGCGGTGGAGTCGATGTCGACGCCCGGGTCGATCATAACTCGCGCACCAAGGTCATGTCGGTTGGATTGCGCGCGGAGCTGCGCGACGATTCAACGTCGATCGGCACTTCGATCGAGCCGAGATCGTTTCCCTATCGCATGGAAAAGATGCGGGGCACGATCTTTTATCGCGACGGGCACGTCGAGCTCGAAAACCTGCAATCCGTGCACCGCGGCAACACGCGCATGAGCACTGGCGGTTCGTGCGACTTCATGCCCGACGGAAGCTGGAAATTGAGCCTGAAGAAATTCGAGGTCAACCGGCTGCACCTGCACGGCGAAGGGACCGACCAGGAGCTGGTCACCTCGCTTCCCGACGGGCTAAAACGGGCCGTGGCCGAGCTCAGGCCGACCGGATCGATCAACCTCAAAGGCAACCGCCTCGATTTTTCCAAAACGAGTCCCGACGCTCCGCTCGAGACCGCTTG
>JACQFF010000158.1 GCA_016200205.1 Planctomycetia bacterium | reverse complement strand
CTTTTTCGCTCCAAACGCTGTTTGTTAGCCATGTGTCGTCCTTCCTTGGACTTGCAACCAAAGGGCCGCCAAAATCCCGCTGCTATACTTTACCTACTCGCCGCGATACGACGAATGTCTTCTTACGCCCGATCTTGCGGCCCATGCGGGATGCAACGTCGCCGAGCGCGTAACTACTGGGACGACGTTGCTGGTGGTGGGCGATCAAGATATTCGGAGACTTGCTGGCCACGAAAAGAGCAGCAAGCACCGAAAGGCTGAACAGTTTAAAGCGAACGGGCACCCCATCCGAATCCTCACCGAAAGCGATTTTGAGCGGCTGGTTCGTTGAGAAAACGAATTCGGGACAAAGCATCCCCATTTATAGAGCGAAGCGAAATGTCTAGCCACATACGCCGATCTGCCAAGGAACCTATTCGCGTCGGATTGAGTCACGCCGAACTCTGGCAAGGGCCTGATAAGGCGTTAATTTGTTGCTGGGAAGTCGGTCGTCAACTGCGAGATAAAGATACTGAGCTTGCAGCCCGCGCCGCTGAAGGCGAGTTAGTTTCATTGCCGTGGAAGGGCGGAACGGAGAATTTCGAGGAATTGCAGGACGGAAAAAAGCCATCGAGGAGGTACGGGGGATTAAGATACTTGGCGATGTGGCAAGGATTGCGCGGCGACGACTTGGATATCGCACTGAAGGTCGAAACCATCCTCATCTGTGCTCGGACGAAACGATCCGTGACATTCCACGAAATCACCGCTGCCAATTGCGATTCCTGAGATCAGCAACGTCTTTCGCGCGACACATCAAAATGGATTGAGCGTTGACTGGCCTCCTGCGGTATCACGACCCGGCAGCAGGATCGCTTTGACGGAGGATGAACAAGAATGCTATCATAGGGTCAGGAGGTATCCACCCCATGGCAAGTGACTTGTCACCCGATCAAGAAGAAGTCCTGGAACGGCTTGTGGCGGATGGGCGGTTTCCCGACCGTCGCCGGGCGCTTGATCGCGCGGTGGAACTGCTGCGCGAGGAAAGTGAGACCGTCGATGCCATTCGCGAGGGTTTGGCCTCGGTCGAGCGAGGTGAAGGAGTGCCTTTGGACGAAGCGGTTCGTCAGCTTCGCGCCAAGTTTCGCATCGCCGACGGGTCATGAAGTACCGAGTCATCATCCAACCCCGTGCGCTTGCGGATCTCGAAGCAGGGTTTGAATACGTTGCCCTCCAAAACCAACCGGCGGCGGCCCGCTGGTTGAGTCGTTTCCTATCCGCCATCGACGGGCTTGCTGATTTGCCTGAACGATGCTCAATAGCGCGCGAGAGCGAGTTGGTCGGCAAAGAGATCCGCCAACTGCTGTTTGGGCGGCGCCCCGGCGTTTGGCGAGCATTGTTCGTCATCGAGAGCGATGCAGTCCGCGTTCTGTGCCTCCGCCACAGCGCCCGCCAAGATGTCTCCGCCGAGGACCTACCTGAAGGATTGTAGGTGCGTTGACGCTCAGCGTCCCATCTGATAGCCTGACCCTCTTTGAAAACCGCTGAAATTGCAGGCCAAATCGCGTTTAGGTCGAGAGTTGAACAGCAATCATGGCACACGAAGTTACGCTGATCACGGGAGATGGCACGGGGCCGGAATTGGCCGATGCGGCGCGGCGCTGCGTCGATGCCACCGGCGTCAAAATCAATTGGGATGTTCAGGAGGCCGGCGTCGATGTCATGTTAAAACTCGGCACGCCCCTGCCCGACTCGGTCATGGAGAGCGTCCGCCGCACCAAGTGTGCCCTCAAGGCGCCCATTACCACACCCGTTGGGACCGGCTTCCGCAGCATCAACGTCCACTTGCGGCAAGCCTTGGGGTTGTTCGCCTGCATCCGGCCGTGCAAGCATTACAAGGGGGTCCGCACGTTCTTTGACTCGGTGCCGGTGGACCTGGTGATCGTCCGCGAGAACACCGAAGACTTGTACGCGGGCATCGAGTTCGAACGTGGCAAGAAAGAGACCGGCGAGCTGATTGAGTTCATCAATAAGATTTCGCCCGAGCGCCGCGTGAAAACTCCGGCCAAGGAGACCGGCATCTCGATCAAGCCGATCAGCGTGTCGGGGAGCGAGCGGATCGTGAAGTGCGCCTTCGATTACGCCCGCGAAAATGGCCGAAAAAAGGTCACGTGCGTCCACAAGGCCAACATCATGAAGCACACCGACGGCCTGTGGCTCGATGTGGCGCGCACGGTGGCCAAGAAATACACCGACATCGCCTTCGAGGATCGCATCGTCGACAATATGTGCATGCAGTTGGTGCAAAAGCCCGAGTTGTACGACGTGCTCGTGCTGTCGAACCTGTACGGCGACATCCTCAGCGACGTTGCGGCCGGACTGGTCGGCGGACTTGGGGTCGCGCCGGGCGCCAATATCGGGCCCGAGGGGGCCGTCTTCGAAGCCACGCACGGCAGCGCTCCGAAATACAAGGGTCTGAACAAGGTCAACCCGACCGCCCTGATTCTCTCGGGCATGCTGATGCTGAAGCACTTGAAGGAAACCGACGCGGCCACGCGTTTGGAGCGGGCCGTGGCGGCGGTCATCGCCGAGGGCAAATACGTCACCTACGATCTCAAGACCGACCGCAATGATCCCACGGCTGTCGGAACGCGGGAAATGGCCGAGGCGATTTGCAAAAAACTGTGAGTGCGGGGGGACAAACCTATCGGCCGGCGCGACGCTAAGCCGCCAGCGGCCGTGAAACGCCGTTGGCACGGGCCGCAATTGGGCCCTGTCCGTTGGTTTTAAAACACTTCACGCTCTGACGAAACGGATCGCTAACTTGCCTGGTCCGTCTGTATTTCGAGAGCTCATCAGCGGTCGCCGTGGCGGCCCGATGGCGATGCTCTCGCGCGCCGGGCTCCGAGTCCTGGAAGGGCCCTACCGCGCGGCGGTTCGCTGGCGAAATTCCCGCTACGATCAAGGCCGCGCGGAAATCGTGCCGCTAGACGTGCCGGTCGTCAGCGTCGGAAATATCACCTTGGGCGGAACCGGCAAGACACCCGCCGTCGAGTGGCTGGCCAGGTGGTTCGCGGACCAGGGCGTGCGAGTCGGGCTGGTGAGCCGCGGCTATGGCGCCAAGCCGGGCCAAATCAGCGACGAGGCGCTCGAGCTGGCCCGCAAGCTCCCGGATATACCCCACGTGCTCGATCCCGATCGCGTTCGCGGAGCGCGGCGAGTCATTCGAGAATTCGCTTGCCGACTGGTACTGCTCGACGACGCTTTTCAACATCGTCGCATCGCGCGCGATTTGGACATCGTGCTGGTCGACGCATTGGAACCGTACGGGTTCGGGCATGTCTTCCCGCGCGGCACGTTGCGCGAGCCGCTTTCGGGCTGGAGCCGGGCCGGCGCCATCATGCTCACGCGTGCCGAACTGGTCAGCGAGATCGAGCGCGCCGCCATCCGCGAACGAGTGCGGCAGTATGCCGCGCGGGCCGTTTGGGTCGAAGCCACGCACTCCCCGCAATGTTTGGAATCGGCAGGCGGCGAACGGCAACCGCTGGACACTCTGAAGGGCAAGCGAATTGCCGCGTTTTGCGGAATCGGCAATCCGGCCGGTTTTCGCCAGGCCCTGGCTGGGTGCGGATTCGAGGTCGCGGCGATGCGCGAGTTTGCCGATCATTTTGCGTACTCGGCGGCCGATATCGAGGCTCTGGCCCGGTGGTCCGACGAGCTCAATGTGGCCGGCGTGCTGTGCACCTGCAAGGACCTGGTCAAAATCACCCTGCCCTGGCCTGGCCGCGCGCCGCTGTGGGCCGTCTCGAGCCGGTTGCAAATCACCCACGGCCGGGCGGAACTCGAAGCGGCCTTGCGACCGCTGGCCGAGCGTGCCAAAGCCGCATTCTGATGCGGAAAGACCCGCCCCGACAGGTTCTGCCATCGACGAGAGTGCTATTGGCCGAATTGGGATGCGAGCGGTATCTTGGGCCGCGATGCACGACCCCGAAATAGCCCTGCTGCTATCGACCTATCAGCGCCCCGCTCACTTGCGCCGGGCGTTGGAATCGATAGCCTTGCAAAGCGGCGTGGCCGGCCGCTTCGAACTGATAGTTACCGACGACGGCTCGACCGACAACACGCCTCAAATCGTGGCCGAGTTCGCTAGCTCCGTT
>JACQFF010000157.1 GCA_016200205.1 Planctomycetia bacterium | reverse complement strand
CGCCAAAAACCGCCGTGTCGCATTTGATCTTTGAATCGGCCTTTTCTGGTCCCCTTTTCTGGTCCCCTTTTCTGGTCCCCTTTTCTGGTCCCCTTTTCTGGTCCTTTTCTGGTCCCTTTTCTGGTCCTTGATGTCGATGCTTTTCGGGACGTCTGGCCAGTGTTTTTTGAGGATCGACAAGCGAGGGTGAAGGGACTCGAACCCTCGGCCTCTAGCGTGACAGGCTAGCGCTCTAACCAACTGAGCTACACCCCCAAAACTTCCTGGCAAAAGTCAACCCATCCCGCCGAGATGGGCGGGTGGGGCCGAATCTTCCGATCAGGAACTCAAATTATAGCCTTGCACCCAAGGCTCGCAAGGGGAGCGAATCTACCGGACGTGCCATCTTTTCCGTGCGGAACACTTGGATACTCGTGGGAGAATTTCGCCCAAGAAGCCAGTGTGCCGGTTGCCATTTGTGACCTAGATTTGCGGTGTGGACAGCCTTCAACCAGGGCCGGGTCATGTGGAATTTTGTTTATCGCTCAACTGTATTGCGAATCGAGCACCTCGACTATCGCCAAATGGTGGTGTTGGTCGTGGCGATAGTGCTCGTCGGCTTTTGGTGCATGCGAGGCTTTGGATCTCGATCCAGCTATTGAGCGGGTTCGTTGAGGCCCGTCGGTTTGCTGCCAGAGCGCACCGTCAGGTATTGGACGAATGATCTCTCGACGCGTAAGAGTACTCGCATGAATCTACTTCCTTTCGAAATTCCCCTTCCCGTCGCCTTGGCTGTCATTGCGTGTTTGGGGTATCTGATAGGGCGTGGTTCGCGGGCCAAAGCGATCAACGACGCCGACCAAGCCCGCCGAGAATTGCGCCGCGCAAAAGCCGTAGCCAGAGAACTCGAACACATCGCCGAAGGCGTGCGAAAGAATCTGGCCGCGCATCATTTGAGCATAGCGCGCTTCAAAGATCGCGTGACCGAACTGGGCAGCCAAGGAAAAGAAGCCGCCTGGCAAGATCTCTGCAAGGAAGCCGAACAAGTTCTGAAACCCACCTTGCGGTTGGCGGAGCAAATTGCGCAGACCTATGACGAAATTCGTCAACAAACGAACCATTTGATGACGTTTACCGAGGTGCGTACTGATCCGTTAACGCGTGTCAGCAATCGTCGCGGCTTGGACGAGACGCTCGAATCGATGTTCGCGCTGATGGAACGCTACAACCAGCCATTTTCTCTGGCCATCTTCGATATCGATCACTTCAAGGAGGTCAACGACAAGAAGGGACACCTGCAGGGCGACCGCACGCTGCAAGCCGTGGCCCGAATGCTCGACGAGGCCGTCCGCGACACCGACGTCGTAGCCCGATACGGGGGTGAAGAATTCGTCGTGGTCATGCCACACACCACGCTGCAAAACGCCTGCCATTTCGCCGACCGCGTGCGTTTGGGCATCGGAAGCGGCCTGGGTTTGACGGTCAGCGGAGGCCTGGCGATGGCGATTGACGGAGATAATGCGCAAACACTGCTATCGCGGGCCGATGCGGCTCTGTATAGCGGTAAAGCCGCCGGGCGCAATCGGCTCTACCGTCACACAGGCTCGGATATCGAACCCGTCATAGCCTTGGAAACCGCCAGCAAGGACGGTGTCTTCTAGAACTGATCTCGAAACTGCTCCCAGGGCGGGACGGTCACCAAAGTTTTGAACCAGTTCTCGTGGAAAAAACGCGGTTTCGGAAGAGTTTCTCGGCATCGCGGCAGGATTGCACCCGATGTATAGTTTAGCGGGCGGCTGTCCCCCGCCAGCAGGCTAGGGTGTGCGTTGACTAATCGCCCGGCACGTTTTACGATTGCCAGTTGTCCTGCGCCAGCCCATGTGCCCTTTGGCTGGGGAATGGGACTGCCGACTCCACGACGCACAGAAGGAGGGTACGCACATGCCATTGTTCGAGGTCGAGACCGATTGCCACATCATAATCACCTGGGCTGCCGACGAAGACGCCGCCTCGACAGTCGTCCACGAAGCATATCCGGTTGATCGCGTAATTCGACTCACGAAGCGCCCCCGTGATACCTGGGTGATTTCGAAAACCGCCCTGGGCATCGCGCGACCCACGGATCCGTGTTCGACCGCTCGCGATTGTCTGTCCAAAGCCGCCGGCGACAAGGTCCATGCCATCCGCCTCTATATGCATGAGACGGGCTCCGACTTGGAGCGGGCACGCAAAGTGATTGAATCCAACATGGTCATGGGTTGGTAAAGGCACTCGGCCGATTTCGACCGTTTTGGCGCTCCTCGCCGCACGTGCGCCAATGGGCTGGCGGAGCGCGGCTTCGCTGATGATTGACATCTCTATTCCTGGCAGTCTATCGTACCCTCTAGGGCCGCGTTTCCACGGGTCTTTTGAGGTTCCGATGTTGCTTGCCAAGCCAGCCTGGCTGCTCGCGATTGCCGTCTGGGTATTTGCCGCAAAGACAGGCGCCGCGGGGGATATCGACTTCGAGCAACACGTCGCCAAGATCCTGGTGCGGCACTGCGCAGGGTGCCACAACGGCAGCGATCCGAAAGGCGGCTTGGATCTGACCAGGCACGCGACCGCGCTGGCCGGTGGTGAAAGCCAACTGTCGGCTATCGCCCCAAAGGATCTGGACAACAGCTATCTGCTCAAGCGAATTCGTTCCGGCGAAATGCCGCCCCCAGGCAAAGGTCAAGAGGTCACGGCCGCGGAACTGGCCATGTTGGAAACCTGGATCCAAGCCGGCGCCGCCTGGCCCCGCGACCGCGTGCTAAGTCCGTTTGACCTGACCAGCGAAACGCGCGCCGGTCGCGATTGGTGGTCATTGCAAAAGCCCCAAAGGCCGACCGTCCCGACCGTCGAGCACGCCGAGCAAGTGCGCACGCCGATCGATGCCTTCGTATTGTCCAAGCTCGAGCAGCATGGCTTGGAGCCCGCCGAAGAAGCGGACCGAGCCACGTACATCCGCCGTGCTACTTTCGACTTGCTGGGATTGCCGCCTTCACGACAAGAAATCGAGGCTTTCGCGAACGACACGGCCAGCGATGCCTACGACAGGCTCATCGATCGCCTGCTCGCCTCGCCCCGCTACGGCGAACGGTGGGCCCGACATTGGCTGGACGTGGTTCGCTTTGCCGAGAGCAATGGCTATGAAACCAACACGGCTCGCGCCAATGCCTGGCCCTATCGCGATTGGGTCATTCGCGCGCTCAACGATGATCTGCCCTACCCGCAATTCATTATCGCGCAGTTGGCGGGCGATCAACTGGGGGTCGATGCCGCGACAGGGTACTTGGTCGGCGGGGCGCACGATATCGTCGGCAGTCCGGATATTGAACTTACGCTGCAACAACGCATGAATGACCTGGACGACATGGTCTCGACAACCTCGACTGCGTTCCTGGGATTGACGGTGGGCTGCGCCAAATGCCACGATCACAAGTTCGACCCGATCGCGCAGCGCGACTACTATGCCTTGCAGGCGATTTTCGCCGGCGTGCAGCACGGCGAACGCGAGGTCCGCGCCCCCGAAACGGAAAAAATCCGCAACCAACGGGAGGAGCTGCGCAACCAGTTGGCTGCGGTCGAACGAAGGGCTCAAGCGGCGTGGCTTCAATACCAGCCGCTCGCACAGGTTGGCAATTCGTCCTCGAGCCCCGGGCGGCCCGCGGTCAATGCCCTGTTGAACGTCGACCGTTTTTCGCCGACGCGAGCCCGTTTTGTTCGGTTCACGATTCTCGCCACGAACGCCAGCGAGCCGTGCTTGGACGAACTGGAAGTTTTCACCGCCGACAACCCACCGCGCAACCTGGCCTTGGCCAGCTTGGGGGCCAAAGCCACCGCTTCGAGTGTCTTTGCCGGCGGTGGTTCGCCGGTGCATCAGATCGAGCACCTCAACGACGGTCGATACGGCAACGGCCGCAGTTGGATCTCGGCCGAAGCGGGTGGCGGCTGGGTGCAACTCGAACTGCTCGAGCCCGCCACGATTGACCGCGTCGTTTGGGCTCGGGATCGCGAAGGAACCTTCCGCGACCGGATCCCGACGCGGTACAAAATCGAAATCAGCGAAGCGGGCGATCAGTGGCGACTCGTGGCCGGCGGCGACGATCGCAAAGCGTTCGATCCGCGGGCCAAATCGCCCGAGCTGTTTTCGACCGAAGCCCTGCCGTCAGACGTCGCCGAACAGGCCCAGCACGATCGTAGCGAAGCCGAAATGTTGCGGACCAAGCTCGAACAAATTTCGCCGCAAAAGGCATACGCCGGAAACTTCATGCAGCCGGAACCCACGCACGTTCTGTATCGTGGCGAGCCGCTCCAGCGACGCGATCAAGTCGCTCCCGGAGCAATCGCCGCGGTAAGTCCGCCGCTGGCGCAAGCGGCGGATGCCCCCGAAGCCGAGCGCCGCGCGGCCCTGGCAAAATGGCTCGGCGACCAGCGCAACCCGCTGACGGCCCGCGTGATGGCCAATCGGATCTGGCACTACCACTTCGGGCAGGGACTCGTCAAAACACCGAGCGACTTTGGGTTCAATGGCGGACGCCCGTCGCACCCGGAATTGCTCGATTGGCTGGCCACGGAGTTCATGGCCCAAGGTTGGCGCCCAAAAACCTTGCATCGGCAGATAATGCTTTCGAGCACTTACCGCCAGGCGAGCCGCTACCAACCGGCAGCCGCCGCCAAGGACGCGGGAGGCCAATTGCTTTGGCGATTCAGGCCGCGCAGGCTCGAGGCCGAAGCGATTCGCGATGCCGTCCTGTGGGCCAGCGGCACGCTCGACTTGTCGATGGGCGGTCCCGGCTACGATGTTTTCGAGCCGAATTCGAACTACGTAAAGGTCTATGCTCCCAAGCAAACGTTCGGCCCGGCCGAGTGGCGGCGCATGGTTTATCAGAATAAGCCGCGCATGCGCCAGGACGCCATTTTCGGTGAGTTCGATTGCCCCGACTCGAGCCAGACGACCGCCCGACGCAACGTTTCGACCACGGCACTGCAGGCACTGAACCTGATGAACGGTTCATTGATGATGCAACAAGCGGAGTTGTTCGCCGCGCGGCTGGAGCGCGAAGCGGGCACGGACGGGGAGAGCCAGGTTCGCCATGCGTTTTGGCTGGCATTTGGACGCGCGCCGGACGGCGACGAATTGGATTCGGCCCGGCGATTGATCGCCAAGCAAGGTTTGCTGGTCTTTTGTCGAGCGCTGTACAACGCAAACGAATTTCTTTACCTGAATTGACGCGATTGCCGGACGAGCCGCCGCGCGAAGGATAGACGTTCATGCCAATCGACCCGATCCTCTCTCATGCGGGCCGCCGTTTGCTGGAGCGGCGCGATTTCTTGGCCCATGCGGCGGAAGGTTTGAGCGGCATCGCATTGGCCAATTTGCTCGCGAAAGACGGGTTGTTATTGGCCAGCGACACGGCGCCAATCCGGCCGGCGATTCAGCCGGATGCGCCGCTGCGGGCTCGCCCTCCCCATTTTCCCGCCAAGGCCAACCGAGTGCTGATGATCTTTTGCTCCGGCGCCTGCAGTCACCTGGATACCTGGGATTACAAGCCAGAGTTGATCAAGCGGCACGATACGCCGATGCCAGGCGCGGACAAACTCATCACGTTTCAGGGCGCATCGGGAAACTTGATCAAAAGCCCTTGGGAGTTCAGACCTCGGGGGCAAAGCGGCAAATACATTTCCGATTTATTGCCCAACCTGGCCGAGTTGGCCGATGAGATGTGTTTTATTCACTCGATGACTTCGAAGACCAACACCCACGGTCCGGGCGAAAATCACATGAGCACCGGTTTTACCGTCGAGGGCTACCCGAGCGCCGGTGCATGGGTATCGTATGCCCTGGGGAGCGAGTGCGACAATCTGCCCGCGTTCGTGGCGATTCCCGATCCGCGCGGCGTGCCGCAAGCCGGCCCGAGCAACTGGTCGAGTGGATTCCTCCCCGCCGTGTTTCAGGGCACGGCGTTCAACACCGACCAGCCGATTGCAAACCTGTCGACGCCGCGCGGAATCAGCCCGACGGCCCAACGCTCGACCGAGGACTTTCTCAAGCTGCTCAACGACAAACACCTAATGCGCAATCCCGGCGATAGCGAACTGAGTGCGCGCATCGCCAGCTATGAATTGGCCGCCCGTTTGCAGTTGAGCGCTCCTGAAGTGAGCGATTTATCGCGCGAGAGCGCGGCCACGCACGCGAGTTATGGTACCGACGATCCCAACAAGTTTAAGGCCGGCTTCGCGCGCAACTGTCTGTTGGCGCGACGGCTTTTGGAACGAGGCGTGCGTTTTGTGCAGCTCTTCAATGGCGCGTATGCGATGGGCGAAGGCGTCGGCAACTGGGACGGCCACAAGACGCTCAAGACGCAGTACGAGGTGCATGCGCCAATCCTCGATCAACCGGCGGCAGCACTGCTCAAAGACTTGCGGTCGCGGGGACTGCTCGACGACACGCTGGTGGTTTGGACGACCGAATTCGGACGGATGCCCACCTTTCAAGCCGGCGCCAATGGCCGCGATCACAATCCGAAGGGCTTTACCGTCTGGCTGGCCGGCGCGGGTGTGAAGCGGGCGTATAGCTACGGGCAGACCGACGAGTTCGGCTACCAGGCCGTAGAAAATCCCAGCAGCGTTTATGAACTCCACGCCACGATTCTGCATCTGCTGGGTTTAGATCATCAGCGACTGAGCTATTTTCACAATGGAACGGAGCAGCGGCTCACGTTCGTGCACGGCCGCGTCATCCAGGATGTGTTGGCCTGAATGGTTCGGAACCCTCTTTGCCTGGGCGAGGGAGGACGCGTAGCCCGGATTAGTAACCGGCGTTCGGATTCGTCGGCGGTTGGTAACCGGCGGCCCCTTGGCCTGCGGGTGGAGCACCGTACTGATCGGCAGGTGCACCCGCCCCCGCGGCGGGCGCACCGTAGCGATCCGCCTGGGACGTTGACGGGATCGCGGCGGCAGCCGACGAGGCAATTCGCGTCCCTCCGGCTGGAACGTAGTCGCTCGTCCCGCCCGGACGGTAATAGGGGTCCTTGCGCCCTCGGGTCGATACGATGTTCGGCTGAGCCGGCATTTGATAAGGCGGCACGCCCGGCGGCGAATAGCTCGTGCTGCCTGGCGTATATCCCGTGTTGCCCGGCTGATATCGCTCCACCGCGGGCGCACCAGACGAGCCCGCGCCATCGGCCCTGGACGGATCACTGGCCGCTTCGGCGGGGATCGCGGCATATCGATCGGCAGCAGCTTGCTCGGGCTGAGCGCCGCCGGAGGCGTAGCGGTCGTTGGAATAGCGATTGTCGGGGGTAGAATAGTTTCCAGCGACATTCGGATCGGCACCGGCGCCGTAACCGGTGGCTGGCGGGGCTTGGTTGCCGTAATTGCCGGCAGTCGTCGGCACTGCATTTCCACTTGGATCAGCCGGTGTAGCCGGATAACCGGGCGTTGCCTGTGCTGGGCCCGATGGAACTTGCGCGACCGGTGCCTGGTAAGGAGCGTTCTGGGCAGCGGGATTTTGATATCCGCCGGCCGGTGATCCATACGCATTTGGAGTCGTCGCACTTTGCCCCGTGGCCTGTCCGTAGGCCTCGTTATAGGGGCCGTTTTGCGGGGCCAGATTATTGGCCGGCGCGCCGTAGCCTGGCGCGGCCGAACTTGACAGGCCGCCATAATTGGTACCGGGCGAAGCCGCATTCGGGATGCTGCCGGCAGCGGAAGCCGAATTGTTGTAGCCCGTTGGTCGTCCCGGATACGAGCTGGCAGGATAAGCGCCACCGGCGGCGCCTGTCTGATCGGCATAGCCGTTGGCAGCACCCTGCTGAGCGCTCGTGGAATAGCTAGGCGCGAAGCCTGGCGGCGTGGCGCTGGCGGATGGTAACTGCGGCCCGGACGGGGTGGTCGACGAGGGGTTGGAAGCGGCGGCGTTCTTGCGGCTCCATCCCCAATTCCACCCTGAGCTGCTTGTCCCGCTGCGGCAGCCGGACAGAGCCATGACGGTCGCAGCAACAACCGCGGTTTGGGTAAGAGTAGCTCGCATTGCGCACGCCCTTCTGAGATGAAAACGAGAAGGAGAGCGGCCCACGCGTGCGACATACGGCGTCATGCGCGGTCGGCGTCCTCTTCCCTAAGGACTCGTTTGTGTTTGCCTTGGCAGGCCGTAATCACTCAACTGCCGGTGGCCGGATAGTTGAGTAATTCTTGCCATACCGTAATGGTTCTTCGGATACCGCGGGCCGTTTGCCCCATAGAATCTGCAAAGTCTACCGGCGAATTCGCCGCGCACCTTGGGAGCACACAGGGCGGGGATTATAGAAAACACCGTCAAGTGGTCAACGGCAAAAGGAACATTCCACGCAGCCAAACCCGAGCCGCCGAACTGGGTAGCGCGAAACTACAGGGAATTCCTTGAAATAGATAAGCCAGCTAGTGCGAGCAAGCACTGGCGCGGTGATGCTGGCAGGGTCGCCTCGCATCAACTGGGAAATAATTTCAATTCTTCGCCGACATTGGAACAATACAGCCGGTCCGATTAGCGCGAAAAATCGTGGTTACCGTTCGCCTTATCCAAAGAGATGGACTCGTTTGGCCGGCACACTACCGAAGCGGATGGCGACGTATTAATCTCGTTCCCATGACCTTATTGCCCCAGCGGCGTCGACCTACCGTGGGAGCGGCCCCTGATGGCGCGTGCTGGCTGACTGGTGAAGGTGATAAAGATGGGCATAGCGTTCATTAGAGGCCAAGAGGACGTCGTGAGTACCATCCTCGACAATGCGTCCTTGTTCCAGCAGGATAATGCGGTCGGCAAATCGAACCGTTGCAAAGCGGTGAGCGATCATCAGCGTGGTCCGTCCCGCGGCGGCCTTTTCCAAGGATTCCATGACGGCGCGTTCCGAGGCCGCATCCAAACCGCTCGTAGGTTCATCGAGGATCAAAACCGGCGCATTGCGGAGAACCGCCCGCGCGATGGCAATCCTTTGTTTTTGCCCTCCGGAAAGCGTGGTTCCGCGTTCGGCCACTTGGGTGTCGTACCCGTCGGGAAGGCGCTGAATGAATTCATCCGCGTTGGCATGAATCGCGGCCATAAGGATCTCTTGATCGCTGGCGCCGGGTCGACCAAAAGCGATGTTGTCGCGAATCGTGCCGCTGAACAAGAGTGAGTCTTGCAACACCAAACTGATTTGATCGCGGAGGGAATTCAATTGGTAATTGCGAATATCCTCGTGATCGATCTGAATGCTGCCGTGCGTCGGATCGTAGAGCCGGGGAATGAGGCTCACCAGGGTGCTTTTTCCGGCACCGGTCGTTCCCATAACAGCCACCTTCTCGCCGGGACACACTTCCAACTCGATTTGCGATAGGACCGGATGTCCGCCGTGGTATTCGAACGAGACATTGCTGAACTTGATATGGCCTTGGAACCGCGGAGCAGGCCGCGCGTCCGGGCGATCGAAGACCTCGGTGCGCACGCTCATCACCTCGGTAATCCGTTCCGCTCCCACGCTCGCCTTATTGAACGCGTAGGAGAGCCGTGAAAGGGCCTTCATGGGGCTATAAAGATTGGTCACGTATGCGAAAAACACGACGACATCGCCCGTCGTGAGATCTCCGGTTCGCACGTGCGTTGCTCCATACCACATGACGACCGCCAAGCCCATGGCGGCCAACATGTCAACCAACGGCGCTACCCGCGCCTGGTAGCGAATTCCCTCAAGGTACGCTTGCAGGCTGCTGCGGCTCTGAGCTTGAAAGCGCTCGATCTGCTGCTCTTCTTGTGCGAGACCCTGCACAATGCGAATCGAAGCCAGTGACTCCTGGGCCACGGCGGCCAGTAATCCATCGCTTCTTCGTGCGGCGCGCGCGGCGCCCTTGATGCGGTGCGTGTAGCGAAACACCGTCAAGAACAACAGCGGTGCAACCCACAACGCCATCAGGGCGAACCGCCAATTAAGCCAGAACATCATCGTCAGCATTCCGGCCAAGAGAAACGTATTGCTGCCCAGCAGGATCGTCCCGTTCGCAATGATCTCCTGAATCGCCTGGATGTCCGACGTCAGACGCGTAATCAGGTCTCCCGTGCGCTGGCGGTCGTGGAAGCGCAACGACAGCCGCTGCATGTGGGTGAACAGGTCGCGCCGCAACGAAAAAATGAATCGCTGGCCGACATCTCCCAAGGTTTGCGTGAAGTAATAGGTCAGCAATCCGGTGCTTAGGGCGATGAACAAGGTCACACCGCATGCGCCGTATAGGACCTCCAAAGGACCGAAGGAAATACTGTCGATCCAGCGGCCAAGAATCGGCACGCGACTTGGCTTGGGGGGCATGGCAATCACGCGGTCGATCACGACCTTCAGCGGCCAGGGACGCCAAACGGTGAGCATTGCATCCACCAGCATGGCCAGCGTGGCAACAGCCAACTGCCTGCGAAACGGATAGAGCTGCGGCAGAAAGTAACGCCAGCGATGCCGGAATTCTTGGGCTGTCACAGTGCTTGCCGGTCGTTCAACCATGGTGAGATTCGTCTGGCGATGGGCCGCACGTTCGTGGCAACTCGATCTGCCCTTGTCCCGCTTCGATTCGCAGACATCGACCGCTCTCGCCGGAGATGTCGATCAAGCGGCGCAATCTTTGTTCGGCGGCGTTGCGCTGCAATACCTTAGGTTGGTAGTTAACCCGGGGGTCCCGGTTCTTCACGTACAAGGGAAAAAGACTTACCAACGTGCGGTGGTCTTCGAACCGCAGGCCCAACAGCAGTCCTTCCGCGCGGCTGTTGCCAGACCCGAGCATGAAGTTACCGACGCTATAGAAGATCGGACGACCGCGGTAGATTTCCAACGGTTGCACAATATGCGGATGGTGTCCGATGACGACGTCGGCGCCGCACTCGATTGCCCAGCGGGCTTTGGCCCGATCGTCCGGCGACGGCTCGACCACGTAAGGCACTCCCCAATGAAATGTGACCACCACTCGATCCACTTGTTTTCGCAAGTTGGCAATGTCGGCCTGCAAAGCGTCGGGGGAATCCATTGCACTGCCGGGAAGCGTGACGGTGGCCGCCGTTCGTCGATTCCAATAATAGCCCAAAAGGCCTATCTGATAGTTCCCCGCGACTTGGATGACCGGTTGGTGGGCGTCGGATTCATTGACACCCGCGCCTAAAGGCATTACGTCGGCGGCAACCAATGCCTTGAGTGTTTCCAGGATGCCCGCTCGGCCGCAGTCCGTCAGGTGATTGTTGGCCAAGTTCACGACACGAATGCCCGCGCGTCTGAGGGAACCGGCCAGCGCCGGATTCACGCGATAACTATAGCGGCGGACCTCCTTGGACGCATGCCGTGCCAACGGGCCTTCCAAGTTGCCAAGAACCACCGCGGCGCGGCGCAACAAGGGCAACACAGCCGCGAACGGGTAGTCGGGCCCGTGCTCCGCCAGGACCTTTTTGGCGCGCCCCCCCAGCATGAGGTCACCCATTGCCAGCAAAGAGTAGGGCGTCGTACCCTGCCCGTCGAGGCGCTGATCGAGCTGTTCCGCCGAAAGCAACTCATCGGTTGCGGGCAAATCATCCGCTGAAATGTGCTGCAATAGCTGCCGCCAGATCGATGCTCGTTCCGTGTCGGGCAGCATCAAGTCCGTTTTCTGAGAATGAGCCGACATCTTCTGCTCGTGGGTGGACGGTTGCATGATGAACCAGGAAGCCTCTCTCGACGAGTCGGTCAAAACATGGATTGCGATTCGAAAGTCAAAGGCTGGTTCCAGGCGGTTTCTGGTATTTCCGTGGGCTGAATGCCGCGCGATCGGAAGACACGGAGAATCGTGTCCCGATGGCAACCGGCGTTCAGTATTTGATCGGCCCGCAGCAAGGCGGCAAGACCCGTGGAAAAAGCGACCCGAGCCCGGCGGACAGACTTCGCGGTCACTTCGACGGTCGGGTCTACGAGTTGTCCCATGAGAATGAGCATCTGCAGAACCAATAGGTCGGCCTGCTGCTCGCCGTCCGTTTCCTCGTTTGCAAAGTGCGTGCGAACGTTCCACAGAGCTGCACCCCAGATGGTTCCATTGGCATGGGGATCAGCACCCGAACCCTCGACATAGTCCGCGAAAGTCCTGGCCGAGGTCAGGCTTCGGGGATGAACGTAGTGTCGATCATGTCGGTGGTGAAATGCCCAAATATGTGGAGTGCCAAGCATCGTGGCAGCCCAGTAATCGCAAGTGCCTTCGTCAAGCGCTGATTTGCGATTATCTTGTCGGTCAGGCCGACGAAGGGCGTTGGCCCGAAAATCGGCCGTGTGGCGATGAAGATGATGAGCAAATTCGTGATAAAGAATTCCGGCGTTATGGGATGCGTTCGCGCGGTAGCGGCTACCCGCGGCTTCGACCAGGGCACCGTGGTCGGTCAGCTTCCAACCAGGCCCCAGATGAATCTCGCCTTGGGGTGACAGGGGCTCCGGCTCGGGAATATCGTAGCTGCGGCTCGGCAGCCGATAATGACCTCCCTGGAAGGGCATCCGCCGGTTCGCTGTGTCTTGGTCGGTTGCGCCGTGGTGCGCATTGACGACCGCTGTGACACGGGGCAGTGGCGGAGCATGGAGCCGTGCCAACAGCGAATCGATATAAGCCGCGATGAGGTCGAGATGGTAGTAGGCGTTCACCTCGCCAAAATGGGATGCCTGGATATAGCGCCAGCGGAAATCGGGGTCCGCAACCACGACTTTATCCATCCGCCCACCGCCGCGGCCCTGCTCAAATACGAATTGGCCGTTTTCGTCCGGCTGGGCGTCACCGATCGGAACCGCGCGCGGGGCGCATGTCGCGGGATCTGGCACATTGACCCAACCCCCGTTCTTGACGCAAACATGTTGCCCCTGTAACCAGCGGCCCTCAGCGCCCGGGCTGGTTAGACGTGAGAGTTTCGCCAGGCCGGCGGTGACGAAACCGCCCGACGGTCGCGATGGGTCACGTGCCCAAAGATAGACGCGTCCTAACCGCATAAGTTCCCCATGACGCCAAGTTCTGATTGCTATCCGACCGACAGCATCGCCTGGCCGCAACTCCGCAGCGAGCCCGCATGACGCACTTTGGAAGACTTTTTAAGCAACCGTGCATTCAAATGGCCCATCTGGAGTTCTTTGGCAGTCAGGCATGGAATGCCGGTAGCGGCTTGCGCTTCTCGCGAAGCCAGGGGACTCATGGAGATGATGCCCGAGATCGCCGCTACTTCGATGCCCCAATTGCGAAGCAAACTGATCCCGCCTAACGCCGCGACCGGGTCGCTCGTCGCAAAAACCCAGGCATCAACGCTGTCGGTAAGAGCCGCGCTCTGAAGAAGGGCCGCGGTTTCTTGCTGCAAGACTCCATCGGCGATCTCGATCACAACCCATTCGGCCCCAAAGGCTACCGTCTGAGACTTAAGCAACTCGTACAATTGAATTAACTGTTCGACGCCGCACCGGTAGGTCGACGGATAGCCACCGTCGACAAAGTCCAGGCAGGGGCAGGCGCCGGCGTCCAGCATGGACCATGTGTCGCGACCGGAGGCAGTGCCGGTCAGTTTGATCGCCGCCACTTGCTGTCCAGTACAACGTAAACCCGTGATTAAACTCATCGCGGTGTATGTCTTGCCGGAATCCATCGAGGTTCCGCAAACGACCACGGTGCGCGGATGCCCCTCACCCGACTTGGGAGTCACGGCAAAATCGTGCAGCCGGAGAGCTTTTCCCGAAGGGCCCGCCGGGGCACCGAGCAGCCGCAACTTTGTCGGCTCGGGCACGCTTGCATGCTTCGACTTAACGAGGCCGCACAATCCTCCCATCGAAAGTAAATCGCAGCGGTTGCCGTCGCGCTCAGCGTAGCCTTCGAATTGCTGCGTGGCATAGCGATTCCCAAAGACCACGGCCACGAGGTCTCCCTCATGGAGACTGCAACGCCGGCCATTGGCAAGCTCCAAACCTGTATTTTTGCCGATCCGCTCGACTTGTGCCAATGCAATGTCGCCAGTCGACGGTACGTCCGGACAAGGCAGCAAGAGGCTCAAATTCGACTCGGGAACGATCTTTAATGCGTAGGAGATACGCGTCTGCGACCGGATTTCCTCGGAGATTCGGGTTGCCGAGTCGGGGCTGAAGACTTTCATTGTGTTCATAGGTGCACTCGCGTTTGACGTAAGGAAAATTGGTCGACATTTGCCCCGCACACGAAACCCATT
>JACQFF010000156.1 GCA_016200205.1 Planctomycetia bacterium | reverse complement strand
CGTCGCGGTACCGCGCCCCACGTTTCCACTGCCCGACTCATCGCCCAACGCCGCGAATGACAGCTTGAAAGGGATGGGTACCAATCAGCAATCGCGGTCGTTGTTTTGCGCGGTAATAGCTCTTTTCAATATCTTTCTTGCGATCAAGCGGGCCGTGACAATGCCCCGGCAGGTGAGCCATAAAGCTTCTCTCCGACCAAGGCGCGTTGGACGTGCCCGGAAGCGGCTCATAAATATCACCGTAGGGGTCTCGATGGGCAGATTTTGCTTCCGGGCGGGAGAGGCCATGCCAACAATCCACATTGCTCGCAAAGGTCTGGCCAACCAGCATTAGATAAAACAAGCCGCGTGGCCTGCCTTTGCTTGGGCTAGATAGACCCGCCACCCACACCCCGTTCCACGGGTCAGTTGAATCCGGCCCACGATGTCCGGGCTTTGGCGGTGACGCCCTGTCTTTGCGTTTGCAGGTGCAAAGGCTGAGCAAGTCGCCTTGGAAGTTTGGCGCGGACCCGACTTGAACAAATGCGTCGTTGCGCACTTTGGCTGTCTTGACGATGTACACGAAAACCGGGCGCTGTAGGAGCGTCTGCGGCACGCTACGCCGAAGCACGGCAAGCGGTGTGTTCAAATTGCGGGCCAACTCGCCGCGCGTCGGGAAAGGCTGGCCAGATAGTTCGTCGAGGCCGTTTGGAATTGAGCAGCGTTTTTGTCGTAGCCTTGGCGGTGTTTGGCATGGGCTCATATTTTCCCCGTTGTAAAAGGGAATGGGGCGTCAGTTGTTTCGTGGGGCTGATTGTCTGCTTGGGGCCAGTTGCGGTCCTGGTAGGCAAGCTGCGCTTGAATTGCCCCCAGCAGTGGAAGCAATTCGGGCGCTCTGTCGGGGGCGAGCAGTTCCGGAACTGGTTCAACCGAACGCGATAGTGCGGTCAGTTCGGCGCTGAATGACCGCAACGCGCCGGCGAAGGCGATTAGCGTTCGGCTGGCGTCCTCGGGCAGGCTCAAGGTGATGTCTTGGTAGGCTCGCTCTTCTGTAGCCCGAAGGAAATCGTCAATGCTGGCGCGGATGTTGCGAAGATCGTCGCGTGTGAGACCGGAAGGATGTTCCGCCATTGTCGCCTGGATTGCCTTGTCAACTTTGGCGAGGTGGCGAGCTAGCCGCGCCTTGCGATTGAATCGCGTGTACACAAGGATCGCACTACCGGCCGCCACTGCCGCCACTACGGCACCAATGGCAATCTTTGGATTGCCCTTGATAGCCCGTGGTGCCTTGACAAGAGGGCTGAGCATCTTGACCACCCGGCCGGAATTGTCTCGGACGACGACGCCGAGCAGTCGGTAGCTGCCGTCCGCGAGTCCCCGCGCAATCTCTTCAGAAACCTTGAACGTGATATTGATGATCGGCATGGCGGCACAGATAATCGGCGGTTTTTGTGGTCCACTGGTTCTACCATTCGGCGTTTGAAAAGCACGGAAAGATCGGCCGGCGCGCGTAGCGTCCCATGCGATCGTCACTTTGCCAAGCCAGCCGCCTCTATGCTCCGATCTCGCCCCGGCCGACCACTCAAATGGCAGGCGCGACCACGCCTCGGGGTCGTTCCAGACGTAATAACGAATCCGTGCTCGAAAGATGCACGAAAGGCGGAAGAGCAACCGCCGCAAAGAACTTAGAGCGACGTTCCCCGCGTGGACCAACCGGTCCGAGAAGGTTACAAAACGCGGTGCTCTGCCAATTGAAGCGACGCTGGCGTGCTGATTTTTTAGGATCTTTCCGACTATCCGGCCGGACACTGGGCGGCATTCCGGATAGTAAAGTTCAGCATGCTCCCCGGTCCGGCGTCAAAAGAACCCGCGCCAGGGAAACACACAGTTCCAAAACTGGTCCTCATCCACGCGGCCGTCCACGCATGAATCATCCTAGCATTGGGCCTGTTTTGAATTCTCCCCCTGTCCTCTCCGGCGGGGGGAGAGGGTTTTTGGATCGCTTCTTGAACTTCACCAATTGCACGCTCGGCGAAGACAGTCGCACCATGTTCAGGCTCACGCTCCTGACCGGGGCGCTGGTTGCCGGATTGATTGCGACTAAGCAGCTTGTGTTTCCGCCGGCCGATGCGATTGCACCGCTGGCGACGTGCCTGGCGCTGTCGAGCGTGGCGATTTTTTATCGCGTCTACCGGCCCGAGCCGGGCTTTGTGTTGTGTTTGAAGGCATTGGTGGCGTTGGTGGCCTTTTCCGCCGTGTTCTCGATGCTCGTGTACTGCCTGGCGATCGCGGGTCGGCCGCTGGGGGACACGACACTCGCGGCGGTGGACGCGGCTTTGGGCCTCTCGGCCGCGGATTTGGTCGAGTGGACCAGTGCCCGGCCGGTCTTGGCACTGGTCATGCGGCTGGTCTACTTTTCGATCATTCCGCAGACCATTTTTGCCATCGTGTGGCTCGGGTTTTCCAACCAGCGTGCCAGCCTGGACAAGTTTTTGGTTCGCTTCATGCTCGGCGGGCTGATTTCGGCGATTGCCTTCTACCTCTTGCCCGCCAAGGGCACCTGCGAGTCCTACGCGCTTGCGGTTCCGTCGCACTACGAAAAAATTCTCGAACACCTCGACTCTCTGCGCCACGGCGGACGAACCCTGATTACGTGGCGCGACGCCGAAGGATTGATCACGTTTCCCTCATTCCACACTATCTGGGCCGTGCTCTTGATAGCGGCTTTCTGGCGGCGCGGCTGGATTTTTTATCCCGTTGCGCTAACCAACGTGGCCGTGGTGATTTCGACGGTCACCACCGGCATGCACTACTTCGCCGACGTGATCGCGGGTCTCGTCGTGTGTGCCGTATTGATTCCGGCGACGAAAGATTCGGCGGCGTGCCTCACGGAGGCTCAAGCGAAGTGATGGCGATTATTTTCGATCGCCGGAGATCGGCAATCCGCGCAACAAAAAAGGGGCCTCTGATGCGCCAAATACATTTGGCGTTGCTGGACGGTTAGGGGCAAGGTAACGATCCGGCTACATTCATCAGAGGCCCCACGGGCCGCATTGCATGGGTGCCCGAGGGCACCGCCTAGTAATGGAAGCAAGCCTAATGCCGCAGATGCCATCAAGGTCAAACGACGGTTCTAATGGGCGTCCTATTCCCTCAAAGGGCAAGGATTTAAAAATTTTTTCTGGTATCATATCGGCTCTCCGCCGCCCGCTGGCCAATTGAGCCATTCCGCTTCAGTTGCGTCGTTTTGCTACACAATTGCCGATGGTTGGCCAGAAAGCGTTTGACGAGCTCCGATTTGAGTCCGAAGCGTCTCTTTTTGAGATGCGGCGAAACGCTTTTTCATTTTGGTCGGTCTTCGGGCCCCCCTAAGTAGCAAGCTTGTGGGGACTACGGTCTAATTGGCGATATCAGAGGGCCTCGAACCTGGCGCGCGGGCGACTAGTCGAAGCGTGGCAGCAATTGGGTCTGGATCGACTCAGAGGTGGGAGCCTTGGCGTCGCGAGTTTCCTTCGTCAGCGATAAAGCTGATCGCGTGTTAGTGTTGACCAATTCCACTGCCGGGGCGCGACCGCGTAATGAGGCCATCCGCGATCTCGTGCAGTGCTTGCAAGCACGCGGACTGAAGACTGAAGTTGTCAGGGAATTGCCGTCGCTCGGCCCGCTGACAAATCGTTATCATGCGGAGGGCCAACTGCGGGCCGTCGTGGCGGCCGGCGGCGATGGCACGGTGGCGGAACTCGTCAATCGCACCGCGCCCGATGTGCCGGTAACGGTTTACCCGCTGGGCACCGCCAACCTGTTGGCCAACTATTTGGGGATCGAGTGCGATCCGGTCGCTGTGACCCGCACGGTACTCGAGGGGGCCACGATGCGGCTCGACGCGGGAAAGGCCAACGGGCGCGTCTTCCTGCTGATGGTCGGCTGCGGATTCGATGCTGACGTGGTGACGAGGCTGCATAGCAAGCGTCGTGGCCGTCACATCAGCTATTGGACGTACGCCAAACCAATCATGGAATCGATCCGTAGTTACCAGTATCCCGATTTGCGTGTCTCTTGCGATTGGACTCCGGCGGGCGAATCGCCCGCAGCGCCCCTATCGGCCCGCTGGGCGTTTGTGGTGAATTTGCCCTGCTACGCGGCCGGATTGCAATTGGCGCCCGGCGCGGTTGGCACCGACGGCCTGCTCGACGCGTGCACATTCGGGCATGGCTCGTTGTGGCATGGCCTGCGATACTTGAGCTATGTGGCGCTCGGGCGTCACCGGCAGCTCCCCGACTTCCAGACCGCGAGAGTCAAGCGACTGCGGATCGAGTCGGACCAGCGGGTGCCGTATCAATTGGATGGCGATCCGGGCGGCTTTTTGCCACTGGAGATTGAGGTCATGAGCGAACGATTGACGCTGTTGGCGCCCAGTTGTTCAATCCGCGCGCTCGGACTGGCGGCGCCTGCCGAAAGCAGTGCTGGAGCAAAGTAGTGCCAGAGAATCCCGCCACGATTGGTCCGCACAAGTGCGGCCGCGGCCAGCCGCTGCTGATCATCGCCGGCCCATGCGTGATGGAGACCCAAGACCTTACGCTCGAGATCGCCGAGCACTTGCGGCAATTGGCGGCGCAATTGCCGGTGGGCCTGGTGTTCAAAGCTTCGTTCGACAAAGCCAATCGCACCAGTCTCGATGCCTATCGGGGTCCGGGGTTGAAAGAGGGCCTGCGCATTTTGGAACGCGTGAAGCGCGACACGGGGCTGCCGGTGACGACCGATATTCATGAACCCCAGCAAGCCATGCCGGTGGCGGAAGTTTGCGATCTTTTGCAAATCCCGGCGTTTCTCGCGCGGCAAACCGACTTGCTCGTCGCCGCCGCCCGAACCGGCCGAGCCGTGCACGTGAAGAAAGGACAGTTCCTGGCCCCCTGGGACATGGAGCATGTGTTGGGCAAGCTCGAGGGCGCCGGCTGTCGAAACGTGCTGTTGTGCGAGCGCGGCACGTTTTTCGGCTATGGGCGGCTGGTCAACGACATGCGATCGATTCCACAAATGCAGACCTTGGGAGCTCCCGTGATTTTTGACGCGACGCACAGCGTGCAAGAGCCGGGCGGATTGGGGCGCGCCACGGGTGGCAACCGGGCCATGGTCGAGCCGTTGGCCCGCGCGGCGACGGCGATGGGGGTCGACGGACTCTTTTTCGAAACCCATCCCACTCCCGACACGTCCCCCAGCGATGGCCCCAACATGGTGCGCCTGTCGGAGTTTGGCCGGCTCTTGCAACGACTGATCCGAATTCGAGAAACGGTGGAGAACTTAGCGTGAATGTTCGAGGCTCTTTGGGACGCCGATCAGGTTGGACCACGTTATCGAGCGCGGTCATTTGTCTGCTGGTGGGGTTCGCGAGCGGTTGTGATCAGCCCTCCAGCCAGGGCACTCAAAAGCGGGGGCCGGCATCGCAAACCAATGTGCAGGGCGGGCTGTTCGATTCGGTCGTCGAGAATCTGGATCGACTCGAGCAATTCGATCCCAACCAAATGCTGCCGCAGATCTGCGATCGGCTCAATCAATGGTACGTGCAGGACAAGCCGAAGGTGGATTGGCAACCCGATCCGCTCTTGGCCGGTTTGCCCAATGAGCTGCGGAACCTCGCGGCCGTCAAAACTCTGGATGTGATGAAGTACCGGCTTCCCGACGCCTGGTACCTGCAGGAATCGGTCTGGCTGCGCGACATTTCGAAAGTCGCGCGCCGCGATCAGTTTGAAGATCTGGCGGTCGCCCAACGGCTGTTCGATTGGACGGTGCGCAACATCCAACTCGAGCCCGACGCCACGATCGAATATACCCAGCAGAATCACCACCGGCCGTATGAAACGCTCCTGCTTGGCCGCGGCCAGGCGGTGGACCGGGCCTGGATTTTTATGTTGCTAGCGCGGCAGCAAGGGCTCGACGTCGTGCTCTTGGGCGTGGCGGACGAAAGCGGCAAAACGGCGCGTCCCTGGCTGCCGGCCCTGCTGATAGGCGGCGAACTGCATCTGTTCGATTGTCGATTGGGACTGCCGATCCCCGGTCCCGAGGGGCGTGGCGTGGCCACCCTGGCGCAGGCGGTGGCCGATCCGCGGATGCTCCGGCGGCTCGATTTGGACAACCAGCACTCTTATCCCCTTGAGCCGGAAGATTTAAAGCACGTAGTGGCCTATATCGAAGGCTCGCCGAGCAATCTCTCGCGCCGCATGGCGCTGGTCGAGTCGCGTCTGGCCGGCAAGCGCAGAATCGCGCTCACCTCGCCAGGCAGCGCGCTGGTCGACCGCTTGAAAAATGTACCCCATTTGGCTGAGGTCAAGTTATGGCCCTTGCCGTTCGAAATCTGGCTGTGGCAATCCAAGCTGGGCGAAGCCGGCATGAAAGCCGCCGCGCGTGAGATGGTGTTGTTTCAGGCGATCCCCACATTGATGCTGGGCCGCGCGCTCTATTTCAAAGGGGTGTATGACGGCGAAAAGGGGGCCAACAAATGCTTTCTCAATGCGCGGCCGCCAAACCGATTGATCGCTGATTGGAAGCTGCCTCCCGAAGCGGCCAAACAGGTCAAACGCGAAGACATTTCCAAAGTGGAAGCGGCTCAAGTCCTCTTGCTGCAGCAAGGCAAGCAAAGCGCCAGCTTCTGGCTGGGATTGGTGGCTTTCGAGCAGCAAGACTTCCCGTCGGCCATCGACTGGTTTGGCAAGCGGACGCTCGAGGCCGCGCCGAACGGCCCTTGGAGTCCGGCGGCCCGGTATAATCTGGCCCGCGCCTACGAAGCCGTCGGCGAACTGGACCGTGCGATTGCGCTTTACGAATCCGACAATTCGCTGCAAAGCCACGGCAACAAGTTGCGCGCGCGCTGGCTGAAAGAAGCGCGAGCTGGGACTGGGCCCGCCGAAAATCCCGCGGCGAAGTAGGGTAGGATTGGCTGAAAAGGAGCCCCAGCGTCCTTCAAGGCGACGATCCGGATCCTGTATTTGTTGCGCTGCTTTCACGCCGCCGAGTGGGCCGCTAAACTACGGTTACCGGTACGACGGTGCTGAACAGGCAAATCCTTCCCAGGGTGGCAAATTCATGGCTGACAAATCGATTCTCTCGGGGTTCGCCTGGAATCTCGCGTTTACCGTGGCGGCCATCGTGGGGACCTCGAGCCAAGTCCGGGCGGACCTGACGGTCGAAAACCTCACCGGCACGGCCATTAGCGGTATCGGGCCTTATTATCAGGATGTCGCCGATGCGATCCGGCTATTTGCAACCAAGGATTTCGCCGCTGCGTTGTCACACCTGGAAAGCGCCAAGAAATCAACTCCCCGCTTGCCGCCGTCCGAAATCATGATGGCCAATCTTTATTTGGATGCCAACCAATCGGCGCCGGCGATCGCGCATTTGGAAAAGGCCGCGCGGCAATGGCCCAAAGACCCCGAGTCCTACGTCATGTTGGCCGAACGAGCCGTCAACGAGGGTCGTGTGACCGAAGCGGGGTTGATGTTCGAAAAAGCCGTGGGAGTTATCGACGCGTTTAACGATAATCCCAAACGCAAGCAGAACCTGCAAATCCGCGCGTATCTCGGCTGGGCGGCCGCGGATGAAATCCGCGCGGACTGGAAAGAGGCCCAGCAAAAGCTCGAGCAATTGATCAAGCTCGATCAACGAAGCGCCACCGGGCACGAGCGATTGGGGCGTGTGCTGTTTCGCTCTGGCAACGACCGAGGAGCTTATGCCGAATTCCAATTGGCCGCCGAGATCGACAAGAAACTTCTACCCGCCGAATTGGCGATGGCAACGCTCTATTCCGACAAGGTCAATCGCGAAAAATGGTTGAACTTCGGCCTGAAAAAAAGCGGCCAGGATCCTCGCACGCAACTTGCCGCTGCGGAGTTTTTGCTCCTCGATAATCAAATCGAAGAAGCCAAATCGCACGCGGAGGAAGCCCTGAAATTGCAACCCGACAGTTCGGACGCCCAATTCATAATTGGCCTTGCCTCGCGGATGCTCGGAGACTACAAGGCCGCCGACAGCCACTTGTCGGCCGCGCATCTGCGGTCACCAGCAAACCCCACGATCATGAATCACCTCGCCCTATCGCTCATCGAACTGCCGGACGATGCCAGCCATCAACGCGGTTTGCAGTTCGCCGAGCTGAATCTTCGCCAGAATCCGAATAACGTCGACTTCATGGCGACGCTCGGCTGGATCAATTTTCGCCTGAAGAATCTCTACGACGCGGAGCGGCTGTTCACGGCGGTGCTCAATTCCAGCAGCGTGAGCGCGACCAATACCATGACCTCCGAAATGGGCTATTACATGGCCAGCATCGCCAAGGAGCGCGGTAAAATACCCGAAGCGGTGAAGCTGCTGCAGGACTCGCTGAACACAGAGCAGCCCTTTGCCTACCGCAAAAAGGCGCAAGAGTTGTTGGCGCAGCTTTCGAAGTTCGAAAAGTCGAACGTCAAGCCCAAAACTCCCGTGGCCTCCGGCAAAGCCGCCGACGCCAAGTAGACTGCCCCGAACGAGGTTTGCGGCGGGCGCCAACGTCGGGCGCGCAAAAAAGGTCATGGCAAGTCGATCCGTCGCCTTGCCATGACCTCTATCCTGAAGCGGGACGCAGCTGCGTCCCGCCCTCCCGACGGGTGTGTAGCAGTTTTATCGGCTCGCACGAGCAAAACTCTTGAATCGATTTTCCGGCGTTTGCCACCCCGGCGAGCGCCCGAGTCACCGAGGATCTAAAAGTAAGGGCGGGCCCGAAATAGGGACCCGCCCAACCTTTTGAGTCTCCGCAGCGTCACTTCTCCCCGGTTGCTTCGGTGCGGCGAGCTCGCTTAGTCGTTTGGCGTTGCGATTCAATACCTGGCCGCGCAGCAATGGCGGCAACCGGCACCGCGATGGTGGCCGTCGTCCCATGAGCCGTACCACGGCAGTAAAGTCCAGTAGATGCACGTCCCCAACTGACCGCACGCCGCGCACGGGACGTTGCCCTCGCCGGCGCCGGTTTGGACCGACACCGTCGCGTCTGGAAACCGCAACCCGGAAGGCTTTGGCGCCGGCCATCCATTCTGGCTCTGGCCAGAATCGAAAGTCGAGGGCGTGCCTAACTCGAAACCGAAACTGACGCTAGCCAAACTCAACACGCAGGCCAGCGCGACAACCAATATTCTGCTCATCATGAGCTAGCTCCTTGGGGATCGGAAAAGTCCTGTTCCAGTTTCAAATATACACGCCAGTTGTAACCCTTGATGAATGGAAACCTGATCCACTTTGCTCGCGGGTTGATTACCGCGGCGGGTACTGGCGTTGTATAAGGCAAGGATTCCCCACATTAACCCGCAAAGCAAACGCGACCGTTTAATTTTGTGAATCTTCGCCACTTTCGCGCGCCCGGTCGGACGACGCCTATCCTATGGCCGGCCTTGGGTTTGCCACCTAAAATGGATGGCCTTCGGCAATGTTTCTTTTTTTCACCATTAGCGCCCCGCGGCGCTGGTCCGGTCGCAGGGTTTTTGTCAGTGAATCCGATCGCAGCGACGAGCGACACACTGGCGACGGGGGCAACGGCAGCCTTGGCATCGGGCTCGCTTGCGCTGCTGGGTGGGGCCGCGCTCGTTTGGCGCAAGCCCGCTTTGCGGGGGACGACCTTGGTCGTTCCTTGGTACTGGAGCGCCGTGTCTCTGGCCGCGATTTCGCTAACCGAGATCTTGGTCTCGCTGACGGTCAGCTTCCCGCCGCAGCCCTGGGTCGTTCCGCTGCGGTTTGCCGCGGCCATGAGTAGTTTCTGTCCCCTGATGGCTCTCTTGGGCGCTAAGCGCCCACAAGATCGAGCCTGGCAGTTCATCGTATTCTCACTGTGGGCGATTCTCAGCCTGCCCAGCGTTGAGTGGCTTTTGTTCGGTGGCGTTCAGGAAATGCATCCGGCGCGGTTTTGGTTCTTGGCGATCTTGATCTGCACAGGCGCGCTCAATGGCACGGCGAGTAGGTTTTGGCCCTCGAGCTGGCTGGTGTGCCTGGGTCAGATGGCGCTCGTGATGCCGTTTTTTTCCGCGACCCAAAGTTGGCTGCCCGACTCGCGCGGGCCGCAACTTGGGCTGCTGGCGATCGTCGCGGGCTGGGGATTGCTGGCTGCCGGTTTGCCTCGCGGCGGCACCGCTGCCACGCGACTGGACCGGATGTGGCTCGATTTCCGGGATGCCTTTGGAGTTGTCTGGAGCCTGCGCGTCGCCGAGCGCATCAACGCCGCATCCGCGATCGTCGGCTGGCCCGTGACACTCGGCTGGCGCGGGTTTTACGCGCCCGATGGTCCATCGGCCAGCGTTCCTGAGATGCCGGCGGCGGTCGAAGAAAGTTTTCGCGCGCTATTGAGACGTTTCGTTTCACCCGAGTGGATCGACCAGCGGCTTATCGATCCGACGCGTCGCGAACCCGTTTCGCCGCCGAACGACCGGCCTACAACTTCAGTTCGGTAAACTCGCGGACGCGGTTGGCAATCGCCGGCTCGACCGGCAATCGCTCCATTGAACTGGCGCCGTAGAAACCGACAATTCCTTCGGTGCGATCGAGAATGTATTGGGCGTCGGCCGGTTCGGCGATTGGCCCGCCGTGGCAGAGGACCAACACGTCTTTATTGATTCGCTTCGCCGCGTCGTGCATGGCCTGGACCCGCTCCACGCACTCGTCGAGCGAAAGCGCGGTGGCGGCGCCGATCGTGCCCTTGGTGGTCAGGCCCATGTGCGGGATCAGAATGTCCGCGCCGGAGCGAGTCATGGCCTCGGCTTCGTCCACGTTGAAGGCATAAGGCGTGGTCAGCAGATTCATCTCGTGGGCCAGGCGGATCATGTCCACTTCCAGGCCGTACCCCATCCCGGTCTCTTCGAGCCCCTGGCGAAACACCCCGTCGATGAGTCCGACGGTCGGAAAATTTTGCACGCCCGAAAACCCGGCCGCGAGGACCTCGCGCAAAAACAGCTTCATCACCCGAAACGGATCGGTGCCGCACACGCCAGCCACGACGGGCGTACGCTCGACGACGGGTATGACTTCGCGGGCCATGTCCATCACGATCGCGTTGGCGTCGCCATAGGGCATCATGCCCGAAAGGGAGCCGCGTCCGCCCATGCGAAACCGCCCGGAATTGTAGATCACCAGCAGGTCGATGCCGCCGGCCTCGGACATTTTGGCGCTTAGGCCGGTGCCGGCGCCGCCGATGATGATGGGGCGTCGGGCGGCGACTTTGGCCCGCAACCGGGCCAGGATTTCTTCGCGCTGAAATAGGCTCATGGAGGGCTAAGTTCGACTTTTGCACTTTTTGGAACGGTTAACCCTCGAATTCCCGAGGAAAACACATTTTCGGCATTCGTCAAAGAGGCACCGGGGGTTGCAGAAACTTCGCTCGGG
>JACQFF010000170.1 GCA_016200205.1 Planctomycetia bacterium | reverse complement strand
GGTAGCCCATTGGCAGCGATCTCGCAACCAACAACAGGTCCGCGTCGACTGGCAATTCACAACCGCCGACGCCCGAATTAAGCTCAAACGCCTCTATCCCGTGCTATCGCCGACGAACCAAACAACGACAGACCACTAGTCTACTGACTGGAAAGGTGGACGGAAATGGTGGTGTCCAACAAAGCGAGGGATCACACATGGCTAAGAATCGCAAAGCCGAAGTTGAAGCGGCTCAAAAACAAATCGACTTGTCCAAACACAAATATCAGGTGGTCTTCGACACGAGCCTCGGCAAGATCACGCTCGACACGTTGCCTGAGGTGGCGCCAGGGCACGTGAAAAACCTGCTCGCTTTGACCAAAATCGGCTATTACGACGGGCTGATTTTTCACCGCATCATCAGCGGCTTCATGATCCAAGGCGGCTGTCCCGAGGGCACCGGCACCGGCGGCCCGGGGTACACCATTGGCGCCGAATTCAATGCCACGAAGCACGAGCCAGGCGTGCTGTCAATGGCTCGCACCAGCGACCCCAATTCCGCCGGCTCGCAGTTCTTCATCTGTCTGGAAAAAGTGCCGCATCTCGACCGCCAATATACGGCCTTCGGCCGGGCGGCCGACGCCGAAAGCCTGGCCGTGGTGAAGAAGATCGGCGCCGTCCAAACAGGGGCGCAAGATCGACCGGTCAAGCCAGTAACGATCAATAAAGCGACCGTCGTCGAAAAGCCGATCGCTTAGTCGTCGTTTCAAATCCCTCTCCCCCTGGGAGAGGGCAGGGTGAGAGTCTTTGTCATCTCCGGAATTGCCCTTACCCCAACCCTCTCCCAAAGGGAGAGGGAGATGTTTTTGAAACAGCGGGTTGGCGGCGACGCCGACTCGCCGACCAAGCGGACGGCCAACATCTTTTGCCATAAATTGACAAATTATGTTAGCCATTGTGTCCCGCAGCCGGGAGGCGCAAATATGGCACAAGACACGATGAACATTGCTTTGCCTGAAAATCTGAAGGAATTCGTCCTGCGCCAGGTCGCAGAAGGGGGTTATAGCACCACGAGCGAATACGTTCGCGAGCTCATTCGAGCAGATCAGAAACGAAAAGCCGGCCAACGGCTTGAAACGCTCCTTCTTGCGGGCCTGGAGGGCCGCGATTCTACGCCGATGACCCAGAAAGAGTGGAACAGTATCCGCGCGCAAGTCAACGCCCGCCTCAAGTAAAGCGACCGCAAATGATGCGGCGGTTTATTCGACCGCGGCCGCGAACCAAAAACCGCGGCTCAATCATGCCGCGCTGCATCGATCGCCTTTTGAATCAGGGCCAACAGAGCATTCGGATCGTACGGTTTGCGGACGTAGTAGTAACAACCGGCGGCTCGTGAGCGGCGGATGATGTCCGGCTGTTCCAATCCGCTCAAAATAATCACCGGAATTTCGCACGTCTGCTCATCGTCGACCAGCTCCTGACAAAGCTCGAATCCGTCCATGTCGGGCAGCCGCAGGTCGAGCAGAATCACACTGGGCTTTTCGGCTCGCGCCAATGCCAGGCCGAGCTGGCCGGATTCGGCAACGGTCGTTTCGAAACCCTGCCGGCTCAGCCGCAAGCTGAGCACGTCGGCCAAGGCTTCGTCGTCCTCAACGATCAGGATACTTTGTCGCGTCGCGCCGCGACGGGCCGTCGACACCTGTTCGAGCGGTTGGCTGTGCATGGCATGGTGCCTGGTTGGTTAAGGTCCAGCGAGCACACGCGTGCGGACCTATTGGCGGGAAATAGAATCACAACCCGGCGAGTATAAGAACCCTAGCGCAAGGTTTGCGGAGCGTCAAACCGCGGCGGTTGCGAAGAACGCAAAATATGGCAAAGGGCCGCCGCGATTGCCGGCTTTAACGCTTATTCCAGTCCATGCCGGCCATGCTGGCCAAGGCCAATTCCAAGGCGTGGGTGCCGTCGCGGCCATGTCCGCGGGCTGAAAGAGAGATGTACAGTTGATGGGCCAGGGCCAGGCCCGGCATCGAGAGGCCCAACCGCTTCGACTCGGCCAGCGCGATGCCCATGTCCTTGACGAAGTGCTCGACCATAAAGCCGGGCGCGAAATTGCCGCCGATGATCCGCGGGCCGAGATTCGATAGCGACCAACTGCCGGCCGCGCCTGGGGCGACCGATTGCATGACCACGTTCAGATCGAGCCCGGCCCGATAGCCGTACAAAAGCGCTTCGCACACGCCAATCATGTTCGTGGCGATGAGAATCTGATTGACCATTTTGGTGTGCTGGCCGGCGCCTGGTCCGCCTTGATGCACGATGGTCTTTCCCATTGCTTGCCAGCAAGGCGCCAGGGCGTCGACCACTTGCTTGTCGCCGCCGATCATGATCGACAGCCGGGCTTCGCGCGCGCCGACATCGCCACCCGATACGGGGGCGTCGACGCTGTGCACGGCAACTCGCTTAGCCGCTTCGGCGATTTCCACGGCCAGCGATGGTTCGCTGGTCGTCATGTCGACGAGAATCGTACCTTTTTTGGCGCCCGCCAGCGCCCCGTCGGGACCAAGGATTACGGACCGCACGTCGGCCGGAAAACCGACGATGCTAAACACCACGTCCGAAGCTTCGGCCACCGCCTTGGGCGTATCGGCCCAGCGGGCTCCTTTGTCGAGCAACATCTGGGCTTTGGCCCGGGTGCGATTGTAGACCGTGGCCGAGAAACCCGCGGCCATCAAGTGGCCGCACATGCTCGAGCCCATGACGCCGGTTCCAATCCAGCCGATGCGGGTTTCGCCGGGAATGATCTTCTGGAGTGCCATAGGTTAGTGGCTGGTGGTTAGTGGGTAGGTGATTCTTTGTTTGGCCGCTTGAGCATCGTGTCACTCATCACCAACCACTACTGAATCTACCAGCGATTTTCGGGCCGCTTCAGGATCTCGTTGAGAATGACCGCCTGCCTGAGGTTTTTCGGGTCGGTCAGCAGGCCGGCGATCGCGTTTGCCGCCGAACCAGCGGCCACCACAACAGACGTTTCTTTATCGGTCGCGGGCGTTTGGATGTCAGTGGGTTTTTGAACGTCACTCAGCGTGCCCACGCGGTGGCTAAACGCCTTCTGCAGATGCTGCTCCATCTCCTCGTCGGCACGGACGATATCATCGGCCAGATGTTCGGTCCGTTGCGTGAACGTGCGACTGGAAAGATGTTTCTCGACCGAGGCGGCCACCGAACTGAACTCGTGCCGCTCCAGGGGCTGGACGTCGATGGGCCTGTCAGCCGGCGGTTTGGGCGGCGCTTTGGGCGATCGAGCGGCGGGAGCCACTTCTCGCCGCGAGCGGTCGTTGCGCCGATCGTTGGCCCGCTTGAGGAACTGCTCGATCTCCGCATTGAGTTGCGATTGACTGCTCGTCTGCGGGCTTGGGGGTGGTTGCTGGGGCGGACGAAGCGGACGCTCGCCCTCGGGCGGCCGGCGCTGAGGCTTGCGCGCCGGCGGGGTGGCGGGTTTCGCCGCGGAAATCAGGTGGTTGAGCGCATAGATAATGAAGAACACGATCGGAAATACGATGGTAAGCCAATCGCCGGCGGCTACGAGCATGGCAATCATCGTTGTTTAATCTCCCGGTTTGATTCCGGCGCAATTCGTCGGCTACTTGGATAGAGGCGTGCCGGCAATTGATTTGCGCATATCGGTATCGGCTTGCACGTTTCGCAATTTGTAATAGTCCATGATTCCCAACTGTCCGTCGCGAAACGCCGCGGCGATGGCTTTGGGAATTTCGGCTTCCGCTTCCACGACGCGGGCCCGACTCTCCTCGACCTGTGCGATCATCTCTTGTTCTTGAGCCACGGCCATCGCCCGGCGTCCTTCGGCATTGGCCCGCGCCACGCGCGTGTCGGCCTCGGCCTGATCGGCTTGCAACCGGGCTCCGATATTGTCGCCTACCTCGATATCGGCAATGTCGATCGAGACGATTTCGAATGCCGTTTGCGAATCAAGTCGGCGGGCCAAGACCGCCTTGGAGATGCGGTCGGGGTTTTGCAAGACTTGCGTATGCGAATCCGATGAACCGATCGCGCTAACGATGCCTTCTCCCACTCGAGCGATGATCGTTTCTTCGGTGGCACCGCCAATCAATTGATTCAGATTCGCCCGCACCGTCACGCGGGCTTTGACCTTGAGTTGAATGCCATTCTTGGCGACCGCGTCGAGCGACTCGCGCGCGGCGCCGCGCGCCGGGCAATCGATCACCTTGGGATAAACGCTCGTCTGCACGGCCTCGAGCACATTACGCCCGGCCAAATCGATGGCCGTGGCCAGCTTGAAATCGAGATTGATGGTCCGGGCCTTCTTGGCCGCGATGATCGAACGGATCACCAGCGGTACGTTGCCCCCGGCCAGGTAATGGGCCTCAAGCGTCTTGCTCGTAATGCCCATGTCGTCAGTCAGTCCCGCTTGGACCGCCATGATCTTGCTGCGTACGATCACGGTCGGGTTGACTTTGCGGAACGTCATGCCGAGCAGATCGAACAGGCCGATACGCGCGCCGGTTGTGATCGATTGAATCAGCAAGCGGAAATACCGCGCGAACACGGCGAACGCCACCAGCGCGAAGATGACGACCGCCAGGATCACGACCAACATCACCAACTGACCAACATTCGCTTCGGCGAGCATGAGAAAAATCCTTGTGGGGTCGATTTGATTGGTATTGTCCGGCTACGGACATCCTGGTGTCAAGCTAGCGGATCGTCCAGCGAGTCGAGCCCGAGCGATTCGATCGGCTGCGAAAGTACGTCGTCGGAGGTCCGCGGCTGGTCTTCGGCCGGGCGCACCACCACGCGATTTCCACGGACTTCGATCACGCGGATCTGCTGGCCCGCTTCAATCGGCATGCCCTCGCTCAGCGCGTCGATCGTCTGTCCGTCAACCAGAACCGCGCCGCTGGGCAGCATCACGGTTTTGGCCACGCCGAGCTTGCCCACCATTTGTCGCAGCGTTCGCCGCTCTGGAGTGTCGGGCAGAACCTCGTCGCTCTTGGGCACGTCAAGCAGTAGCCGCCGGCCCATGGGCGTCTGCGGCCACCAGCGAAAGGCCAGGGCCAAAGCGGTGGGCACGGTCACGGCGGTAATCGCCAGAAAAATAAAGCCCGTCTCGGCCCCTCGATGATAAAATGCCAGAACGACCGCGGCCAACAGCGAGCCGATCGACAGAATCCCCAGTATCCCGCCCGAGGGGATAAACACCTCGACCATCACTAAGATCAGGCCCAATAGCAGCAGTAGCGCCGACCAAGCCAGGGGATCCATGGGAGTGCGAAGATGGGGTGACTTTATGCTCAGTACCGAAATTTGAGCTTAGTCGATTTTTGCTCGACTTGCTACACTCTGCCCCCAAGGGAACGAACCACAACGCGATTGCCTTGAACGGCCACGACCACGACCTCGGCGCCGCGGCTAATCACTTCGCCATCGGCAATTACGTCGACCAGTTCGTTGTCGAAGCGCGCTTTTCCGGAGGGAGTTAGTTGCGTGGTCGCCAGGCCCTTGCTGCCCAGCAGATGTCCCAAGTCGACCAGTGCCTCGCGATGAGCCAAGTCCTCGAGTTCGGCGCCCGAGGGGGGTTCGAGCATCATATGGCTAAACAAGGGCGTATGCGGCAAATAGCGGCGCATCAGCATGGCAAACACCACCACGCCGACCCCGACGCCAACCAGCCCCAGCAGCGAATCTCGAAGATGAGAGAGTTGGTAATCGTTGCGCGGCAAGACGAACGTTTGGCTGGCCAGCACTAACGAGACGATCACGAGTACTCCGCCGCCCAAACCGAAAATGGCCGTGCCAGGCAAAACAAACATTTCCAATAGAATGCAACTTACTCCGGCTGCGAACAGCAGAATTTCCAGCCATCCGGCGGTGCCGTCGAGGTGCTTGCTCCAAAAATAGAGCAGAAAACAGATCCCGGCCACGAAACCGCCGACGCCGATGCCCGGCGCCTGCAGTTCCGCGTACAAGGCAGCGCCGCCGATCAACAGCAGCAGCCAGGCCACGGCCGGCGCGGCCAGCGCGTCGATCAAATAGTCGGCCCACCCCGGCTCGGCCAGCACCAATTCGTTTTCCAAGCCGTAGGCCTGTTTGAACGCGGTGAAATCGCTCACCGAGTGGCGGGCAAGGCCCAATTCTTGCGCCTGTTCGCCTTTGAGACTCAACGGCCTGCCGGGCGATGTGACTTCATCGCCCCGGTTCCAGCCGTCGGGATCGGCTTGGGCTCCGAGTTCCGAATCGCTGAAGTATTCGACTAGCCCGTCACGGCGGTTAGTAAAACGAAAGACCCGCGTTTGAGGATCGACCAATGCCGCGATCAGCGACCACGAACGCGATTTTTTCGGTCCCAAGCTATCGCGCAGCGTTTCGCGCGCCAGTTGAAGCTCGTCGGGGGAAAACTCTTCCGCGCCGGAGCCCCCGAGTATCGCGTCGCGGCCCACGACCAACTGATCGCAAGCCATGGCGATCAAAGCCGCGTCCGCTCGAGCTTCGGCGGGCACGTACGCCACGGTGCGAACTTTTCCGCGATCGAACTCGGCCAGAAAATTGGCCAGGTTGATGCTGTCGCGCAACGAACCACCGGGGCTGTCGATCCACAAACAAATGAAATTGACGTCCTGGTTGCGGATCTGGTCCTCGATCATGCGCTCCACCCGAACGATCAACTGCGAGTTGATCGGACCTTTGAGCTGAATGCGAACCGGGCGCCAGTCGCCCCATAGCGAGGGATCATCTTCCAGCGAGTTTTGCGGCAGCGAGAGCGCTTTGGCCAAAGCGGCGCGATCGGGGGCCAGGTACTTCACAAACCCCAGCTCGCGCGCGTCGCGCCCCGAAAATTCCGCCAGTTGGCCGGCGCGGCTGAGCACCCGCTGCGATTGGATCGTGTGTCTTTTGCGCAATTCGTCCAGCTCGGAGCTGAGCTTGAACTCGGGACTGACTTCGGTTTCGACTTTGAGCACCTCGACGTTCTTGTCGAGCATGCCCAGCGCCACCTCTCCGGGAATCGTGCGGCGGCGGTTGGCGATTTCTCGATAGCCGCTGCGCACGGTGGGATCGATCGCTTCCTCGGCCGGCTCGTCGAGCCCCGCTTCGCCGATTCGCGCCTCGGGGGCCATGATGATTTCTTCGCAGCCCATCGCCACCAGCACGGCGTGGCCTTTGAGCGATTTGGGAATATAGGCCACGGTCTTGGCCGAACTGAGATCTCGGCTCGATAAATAGCGGGCCAGCTTCAGCGAACGGCCGAAATCGCTCCCTTGGCCGAATTGGTTTTGCGTCGAGGCGAAATCGAAAACCAGCACGGGCCGGCTTTCGCCACGGGGCATTTCCGCCAGCGCCTTCTGAACTGCCCGTATTACCTGCGTGTCGGCGCTGCCCGCGATCGGCAGGGGAACGCGAATCAGGCGGCCAGCTTGTCCGGCGGGTTCGGCCGGTTTGGGGGCCGCTCTGGCATCGACCGCGTTATTGACGGGCGGCGCCGGGAGATCGGCGGCCAGCAAGAACAGCCCCGCGCAACACAGCGTAAGACCGCCTAAACTTCTCGTTAGGCGCCAAATCATGGCACGACGGACAACGTTCGACGGCGCCATAACATGACCGCTGCGGCCAAGTTCCACAAACGTAAATGCCTATCACGATGCCTCTTAGCTCCCTGATTATAGCGCCCCGGCAGTGCGAGTCAAATTGCCAGCCAAGGCGTGCGCGTACGCTCGTTGCGACGAGCATTCGTTGATTGGTCCGGCGTAATCACTTGCGCTTAGTGGCCGGCGCGGCGCGATTGGCCTGGCCTTGATCGCCAGACGGCGGGGGCGACGTACTAGGCGCGTCGCTGGGATCAGGCTCCACGATTTTTTTCCAGCCCAATGGCGTGAAAGGCGGCAGGAAATCCCCTCTGACGATCGACAGCGGATCGTTGATTTTCGAATCCTCGAATATGTAGGCCGTTTTGTTCTTGCCGTCGGGCAATAAGATTTGCAGGCCGAAGGGCACGAAATCGGGGTCGGTGAGAATGATCGTGGCCGTTTGAAAATTCGCCGCGTCTTGCTGACGCTTCGGGACCGCTTCCAGCCAAATCTCTTTGCCGATGAATTGCCGTGGCGTGATGTCGCGCATCCAATAGCGCTGGTTCAACTGGTCGGCCTTAGCGCCGAAAATAAAAGGCAGCGGGCCGTCGACAATCGCCTTGCCCTGCATTTCCGGCGGCAGCTTCCGCTGAATCAACTGCTTTTTTTCCGGCACGAACTCGAAGATCGATTTGCCATCGCAAACCCAGTGATCCAGCCCATTAGTCTTGGACACGAAATCGGCCTTGGCGGCGTCAAATTCCTTCAGTTCCGCAACACTATAGTCACCGCGGTCCGGCGCCTTGTATTTGATGAAACCTTTGCCCTCGGCTTTCAGCTTGTCCATTGGCCGGCCGAATGCTGGATCGTAGTCCCAGCGCCTGAAACTGCACTTGAACGTATTCACTTTGTTGCTCCGCTGCTCCCACTTGAGCAACACCTGATCCAACAGCTTCTGTTGGCTTTCGGTGAGGACAAAGGGAGCTTGGGGCGCAAGAACTTTCACGCCGGTTTTCGGTGATGCTTGGCCGGTCCCATTGCCCGCCGGTGTGCCCTCGACCTGCCCCTGCGCGGCCGAATTCTGCGGCCGCCCGTTGGCTGCGGGCTGCTGAGATTCATTGCCAATCCCACCCCTCTGGGCCGTGCGCGTCGGCACTTTGGTTTGGGCGCCAACAGGGGAGACGCAAAGACCTGCCGCTGCCAGTGCTAGCACCGCGGCCACGCAATTGGATCGTAGATGCATGAAGACCACCGAATCGTGAAACGATGTTGTTTCCAAGCGGACCGGATCCGCCGGACGCGATGCGGTGGAATATTAGCAAGAACCCCCCGAACCCCCTAGGTCGATTTGAACCCACCAGGCCCACAGCTCGCTCGGTTTGACGAACGACTGCAAAACGAAATCGGCCCCTCCATTGTCGGCCAGTTCGCGGGGTTGGCCGTTGCCTGAGAACAGGACCGAGTCGACGCGGGTGCCGTCCAGGTCGAAGATCACACCGCGGATGGACATCGGGTTGTGTCGCCGCTTGAGAAGCCAGCGAAGCTTACTTCTCGTGGGGCTCTTCAAGATAGGTATAGCCTTGCAGGCCGTCTTCGTAAAATCGCAAGAAGCGACCGGCTTCTTCATAGCCGATGCGCGACTCGCGCACGGCCAGTTCCACCGACGTGCGATATTGCCGCAGCAGGCTTTCCACGTTGAACTCGACGTAGTCGAGCACCTCGCGGACCGTGTCGCCCTTGATCACCGTTTCGAGCACGACTTCGCCTTCGTCGTCCATGCTCACGTGCACGGCGTTAGTATCGCCGAACAGGTTGTGCATGTCGCCCAGGATTTCCTGATATGCGCCCAGCAGGAACGCTCCCAGGTAGTACGGTTCGCCGTTGAAGCTGTGCAGCGGCAAGGTGCGCTTCACATCGCGGCGATCGATGAACTGTTCGATCTTGCCATCGGAGTCGCAGGTGATATCACCCAGCACGGCGGGCCGCGTTGGCCGTTCGTTGAGTCGATGGATCGGCATGACCGGGAAGAGTTGCTTGATCGCCCAACTATCGGGCATCGACTGGAACAGCGAAAAATTGCAAAAGTACGTGTCCGAGAGCATCGCGTCGAGGCCTTCGAGCTCCTCGGGCACAAATTCCAATTGCCGCGACAGCCGCTGAATTCTGTGGCAAATCGCCCAGAACAGATTTTCGGCCATGCTCCGTTGCACCAGCGGCAGATACCCGCCGGCGAACAGGTTCATCGCCATGTCGAGCGACTGGCTGGCGTCGTGATAGCCCTCGAGTACGTTGCGCACAGTCAGGTTTTGATAGGTGTCGAGCAAGTCGTGGAGCGGCTGTTCGACGTCTTCGGGCAGGTTGAGTGGCACGTCGTTTTCGCCCTGTCCGGCGACGCCCAGCACTCCAAAGACCAGCGCGCTGTGGTAGGCCACGACCGCGCGGCCGCTTTCGGAAATGATCGTCGGATGCGGCACCCCGGCTTCGTCGCAGATGCTTTCGACGTGATACACGACGTCGTTGGCGTATTCCTGCAAGGTATAGTTCGCGCTCGACTCGAAGTTGGTTTGCGACCCGTCGTAATCGACGCCCAATCCGCCGCCGACATCCAGGTATTCCAACCCCGCGCCTTGTCGTGCCAGGTCGACGTAGACGCGAACCGCTTCGTTAAGCGCGCCTTTGATCTGGCGAATATTCGTGATCTGGCTGCCGAGGTGAAAGTGCAAGAGTTTGAAGCAATCTTCCATGCCGCGCGCTTTCAGTTCGTTCAGCGCGCGGAGGATTTCGGTGACGGTCAACCCGAACTTGGAGCGGAACCCGCCCGACTGCTGCCAGCGTCCGCTTCCGCGCGCCGCCAGTTTGACGCGCATGCCGATGGTCGGTCGCACGCCGATTTTTTGCGCCATCTTCAAGATCAGTTCGAGCTCGGTGTACTTTTCCACCACGGGAATGATCCGTCGGCCGATTTTTTGTGCCATCATCGCCATTTCGATGAATTCGGCGTCTTTGAATCCGTTGCAGATGATCGGCGTGTCGTTGGACGCCATGGCCATCACGGCCAGCAGCTCCGGCTTGCTGCCGGCCTCCAGTCCGAATTGGTAGGGTTTGCCGAAGCGCAGCACCTCCTCGACCACCTGCCGCTGCTGGTTGACTTTGATCGGATAGACGCAGCAGTAGCTGCCGGTGTATTTGTGCTCGTTGATCGCGTTTGCAAACGCATTGTGAATCTCCCCGAGGCGATGCTTGAGAATGCCGGCAAAGCGGATCAAGATCGGCAAGTCGATGCCGCGGAGCTGCAGCCGATCGACGAGCTGCTTCAAGTCGAGCCAGCGCTCGGGGTCCTTGGTCGGATGGACCCGGACATGCCCGTTGTCGTCGACGGAGAAATACCCCTTGCCCCAGCGAGCGATGTCATACAGCTCGGCGGCGTCGGTGGCCGAAAATCGTCGGACCTCTTGATCGAGCATGGCACATACCTCAGCAACGCAAACTCAAAACAAAGCTCTTAATCGTATCGAATTATTGGCAACAGGTCGACCGCGTGCCATGGCAAAAATGGGTATTCGCGTCAGGAATACGAAAATTTCCACTCCGTCGGTCCATGCGCCCGCGGGGTGGCCGAAAGCGTCGCGAGGCGCGATAATCTTGCAAAGCTTGCTGGCGGGCGAACACCGAGGGCTGGAGAATGGCAATCGAACTGTGCTGGTTGGCGAGCACCGCCGCCAGCGGCCTGCATGCCGCCGCTGCCATGCTCAAGGGCGCGGCGCCCGTGGATTCAAAGATGTCCGCGGCGCTGGCTGAGCAGGTGCGGGGCCTGCGCGCCGACCTGCAAGTGTGGGGAGTGGAAATCGAACTTGTTTTCGAGCATTTGATACCTTTGTCCGTGCGATTCGACTCCCCGGCGCAGTTGGCCGAAGTGACCGTGACCAAGCTGTTCGGGTCGCAAAAACCCCCTGCCGCGGCTGCCAACCTTGCACGCCGACTGGTTGCATTGAACACGGCTTTTCAAGAGGCGTTTCCCCGCGCTCTGGAGGAGTTGGAACTGCGGGCCGAGCCCTTGCGCGGCCAGTGGGAGGCGCGCGGGCCGGGTCTGCTGGCCACCGTGGCCCGGCTGACCGAGGTCGATCTGATCGTGGAGAGCGCCGACGTGATCCTGCTTCAGCCCGTCGTGGGAGGAGCCGGGGCCGCGCATTGGCTTTACAACTTGGTCCGCATCGAGGCGGTGCTCGTCAATCCGATCGCCGAGTTGCCCGAGGTGGCACGGCTCGGCTGGCTGTTGGCGCAATTGAATCTCGAACTGCCGAAATATCAAGGCAGTTTGCAGCGTGACCGCCTGGCCCAGTTGTGGCCTCTGGCGATGCTTCCTCCGGTGTTAGCCGCAGCCGAAGCAGTGGAACTTGCGCGCAACAAAGTTGAAACGCTCGCCGCGGCCCTCTTGGCCTGGCAAACTCTGACAGTCGAACCGGCTAAGCTTATGCAGTGGTGGGAAACCTACCAGGCGGCGCGGCCGCCCTGGACGGTGGCGCTCGGCGCGCTCGACAGGATGCTCTCCTGAACCGCTAAATGGCACGCCCCAAGAGGCTCCCGAGCGCGAGTGAACTGGGGTGGCCGTTTTCATGAGCGATGCCAGCGGCTATCATGCGGAGAAACACACGAACTTGGGAAGCCTTCGATGCAACCGACATTGAAAATCGTGAAACCGCCGGTCATTCAAATTGCCCTGGACTACGCCACGATTGAAGAAGCGCTGGCGATGGCGAAAATCGGCGTCGAGGCGGGCGTCGATTGGCTCGAAATCGGCACGCCGCTGATCATCTCGCAGGGCGTCGCGCCGATCGGAAAGATGGTGCGCGCGTTTCCCGACTACCCGGTGCTGGCCGATTACAAAACGATGGACTCGGGCTGGAAAAACGTGCAGCGCACCGCGGAGCAAGGAGGCCACGTGATGACCGTCTGTGCCAATTCGCCCGACGAAACGGTCAAATCGGCGATCGCCGAGTCGAAGCAAAGCGGCGTGTGGGTCGTGGTCGACACGATCGGCGTCAAGAATCAGGCCGCGCGGGCCAAGCAATGCGCCGACTGGGGCGCGCATATGATTTATCTGCATTACGGCGCCGATCAGCGCAAGCACGACTCCACGCAGGACTCGACGCAGTGGCTGGACGAAGTGCAGCGCGCGGTTTCGATTCCCATCGGCGTGGGCTGCTTTCTGGTCGAAGACGGCGTGCGGGCGGCGCAAAAGGGGGCGGAATTGATCGCCATCGGCCATCCGGTGATCAGCGGTTCCGACCCGCTCGAAGAATTGTCGAGATTTGTCCGCGAAGTCAAAGCCGCGTATCGGCCGCGCGCGGCAAAGACATAAGGGAGGTGTCCTTGTCCGCCTCCCTCTCCCAGCCGGAGACGGAAAAGGAGGGCACTTTGATGTAGCTGCACTTTCAGGGGCAGCCCGCCCCTTCCCGGTTGGTCCCCAACACCTCATAGACTCCACGACGTCTCACGAACCAGGCTGCCAAACGCGAAAACGCGTCTCACCGCCTCAATCAGCGATCAGCCTCCCGCCTAAGATCAATTCTTTTGATTTTTTTGGGAGGAGATGAAAAACTACTTTACTCGCTTGCAGTCACCGTTAATCTGGGGAGTGCGTGCCCTTGGGGCCAGCTTCAGCCAGCGGGGTTGGTCGTTAATAAACGGTTGGCAAAGCGACTTACTCAGGAGAAACGCTCATGAAATTCACCACAATTCGTCGAACTTTTTCTCGCAGCGCCGCTCTGGTGCTCTTCGGCCTGCTGGCCGCCTTCGCCGCCGATGCACGGGCCGTCACGATCGCCTGGTCCCCGGTCGGCAATCCCGGCAACGCGGCCGATCCGGCGACAGGTTCGCTCTACGGCGCCGTGCCTTACGCTTATAACATCGGCACGTACGATGTCACTGCCAGCCAGTATGTGGAGTTTCTCAACGCCAAAGATCCCACCGGCGCAAATACGCTCGGTCTCTACATGCGCAACCCCAACAGCCTCTTGGATGGCGGAATCAGCTTCAGCGCCGGCAATGCCAACGGCAGCAAGTACAGTGTCATTTCGGGCCGTGGCAACCATCCCGTGAATTACGCC
>JACQFF010000138.1 GCA_016200205.1 Planctomycetia bacterium | reverse complement strand
GTCCAGCCCTGCAAGCCCGCTTCGCCACCATCAAGAGCGCCGTTGGCATTGGTGTCGTTGAAGACTTCGCCCGCTGCGGCCGACGAGCCAACCAAGCCGGAAGCGGTGAGGTTTTCTTTGGGGACGGTCAGGTTGACCCTGGGAGTGCCGCGCCCTGTTACCGCGTCATAGCCGACCTGGGCCGAGAATCTCGTGTCTGGAGGATGGTTGTTGGAGCCGGTGGTGATATCGTTGAAGTCGGAGCCGGGCAGTGTGTAGATTTCTGGAAGCGTGGTGCCGGGCCCGTCCATCGGCGTCAGCCCGGTCAAAAACCGGCCTTGATCGGCAATCGCGATCAAGGAGGCCCAAGCGGGAGACGAAAAACTGGTTCCGCCAACTTTGAACCAAGGGGACGTCCCGCCATTGTACGAATCGTAGACAGCGACGCCGGTCGAGGAATCTGCGTCAAACGCCACATCGGGAATGACGCGATTGATGGCACTGATGCCGCCGGCCAGAGCGTTTTGATAGCTCGGTTGGGGTTCGAACTCGCTGACGCCGCCCCCGCTGCCGCTCCAGGCGCTCTCGCTGGTGATGTTATTGTTCCCATCGAGAAAAAGCGAGGTGCCGCCGACGGCCAGCACGTTGGGCGAATAGGCCGGATAGATCCCCGGGAAGCCGCTATCGCCCGACGCACCTACAAATGTAACACCCACGTGGTCGGCGGGAGTTGTGAACGTCGAATCGAAAGTTATTTCGGTGGCGAATTCGGGGGCACCGAAGCTCATCGAGACTGCTACCACGTCCGGCCAGTTGCGCGCGGTATCGACAGCATTCGAAATCAGATCGGTGAAGCTGGCGCTATTGGCTTCGACTAGCAGAATGCTCGCGGCAGGGGCCAGTGCATGAGCCCATTCCACGTCCAGCGCCGTTTCAAACTCCCAATTGACTTTGCCCGATCCTACCGGATCCGTTCCAGGAAGAGGGCTCGAAGCGCCGGACTCGTTCAACCTGACGAAGCTGGGCGGGGCAGGAATGCCGAAAAACGCATCGAATGCAGCCAGATCACTGACGATGTTCGGATCATCGAAGGCGTCGACGATGGCGATGGTCTGACCCGAACCATCGCCCTGAATGGTCCCGTTTGCGAAGAAGATCTGATCGAAGCCATATGCGTGGCGGATCTGAGCCGGTGTCAGGCCCACTTGCGTATTGCTGCCGAACGTCGGCGTGGCGCCGGTCGAATAGGCTTCGGCCAGACTTTGTGCCGTCATGGGGGTGGTCGGCGCGAACGCTTTAAACACGTGCCCCAACGTGCTGGCAGACAATAGCCGCCGATCCTCGAGCAACTCGCAAGTCAGCGATTCGTGAGCCGGCCAGGCCAGCAAGCAAGTGCGATATCTCCCAACGGGCCGATATTTGCCCTGCGGACGATGCGAATTGGCCATGAGGCTGATCGTTCCTGATCGAGACGAGCCCGGCAACGGGCGCCGGGCTTTCCAACCGATGGGAGTTCCACATTCCAAGATACCAGCGATTGCGGAAATTGAGCAAGGTTTTTTTGCGCGGTTCTCAAACAATTTGACCTCCTGCGGCGGGCTTTTGGTGAGGGGGTCGCCGTCCCAATTGGCCGGAGTGCCGAGAAACGGCCAACCCAAACCAAAAGGTCCCTTACCCGGCACCAACGGCGCGCTGCGATGCAAGACCACCATTGCGGGATGGCTCGCGGGTCGGGAAACCGGGATAAATGGGCCCACCGCCGCTGATCCGTCCCGAAGGCGAAAAAGCCATCATAATCGTCGGATGTTGCCTGAAGTTACCGGGCGCCGCGGCGGCCGATCCCCGAGCCGGCGGTGGCGCGCGTGCTCGAAAAGCGGCCCATTTCATCAGTTAAGAAGTGAATCTCAGCCATCTTCTGTCGTCGCGCCGGTCGCCGGCATCGGGGCCATTGGCTCGGCTAGCGGCACGGCGTGTGACTTGAGCCGGATCGCTGGATCGGAAGCGAGGTCGGCCGAAGGATTTCGGCAACAGGTCGGCGACGACGATTTAGGTCCTGTGAAATCGATAGCACGCAAAACTCAAACTAGAAACACGGATCAGTAATGGCCGCTAAGAAGTTGGATTTTTCCGAAATCCTTATCCGCCAAGGCACGATCAGCGCCGACCAATTGGCGGAAGCCAAACGCGTTGCCAAAACCTCGGGCAAAAAAGTTGCCGATACGCTCTCGGTCCTCGGTTATGCAATGCCGGACGAAGTGATGCGCGCGATCGCCAAAGAGCACGGCCTGGACTTTATCGATCTGAACGAAGTCCTCATCCCGCCGTCGATCGTGGAACTTGTGCCGGAATCGGTGGCCCGCGAAAACGCCATCTTGCCGATGGCCGAGGACGACGGCGCGCTGAAAGTGATCGTCAGCGATCCGCTGGACCTCGATACGTTCGAAAAACTCAGGTTCATCCTCAACCGCAAAGTCGATATTGCCCTGGCCCCACGAGAAAACATCCTCGAGGCCATCAACCGCCACTACGGACAAATGGAGGATCAAAGCGCCGACTCGATGCTACAGGAATTCACCGACACGGCCATCGACTTTACCGAGACGGAGCAGGAAACCCAAGGGGGCGAAGAGATTATCGACGAAACCAGCGCGCCGATCGTACGCCTGGTGCAGTTGCTGATCAGCGAAGCCGTGCAATTGCGGGCCTCGGATATTCACGTCGAGCCCTTCGAGAACCGGGTGCGGATTCGCTACCGCATCGACGGCGTGCTGGTCGAGCGAGACAGCCCGCCGCGACGACTTTTGGGGGCCCTGCTGTCCCGTATCAAAATCCTGGCGAACATTGATATTGCCGAACGGCGCCGCCCGCAGGACGGTCGGATCAAGGTCACGCTGGGCGAAAAACAACTCGACCTTCGCGTGAGCATTTTGCCCACCAACCACGGACAGTCGGCCGTGATGCGGGTACTCGACAAGGACAGCATTCGAGTGGGCGTGCGGCAGTTGGGACTCTCGGAAAACGATTTTCGTCAGTTCAAAAACCTGATCCGCCGCCCCAACGGCATCATCCTGGTCACCGGCCCGACCGGGTCTGGAAAGACCACCACGCTCTATGCGGCGCTCAACGAGCTGAATCGGCCCGACCGCAAAATAATTACCGCCGAAGACCCAGTCGAATACTACCTGCCGGGAGTGAACCAGGTCGAGGTTAAGCATCATATTGGCCTGGACTTCGCCAAGATCATTCGTGCCATGTTGCGCCAGGCGCCCAACGTGATTTTGGTGGGCGAGATGCGGGATACGGAGACGGCTCAGATGGGCATTCAAGCATCTCTGACGGGACACTTGGTTTTCAGTACGCTACATACGAACGATGCGCCCGGCGCTATTACACGTATGATCGATATGGGCGTGCCCGGCTACCTCGTTGCCAGCAGTGTGATGGCCGTTTTGGCACAGCGGTTGGTGCGCGTCGTGTGCTCGAAATGTAAACAGCCGTACACGCCCAGCGATGCCATTTTGGAAGCTGCGGGAATCCCGCCCGAAATGGCCAGCAGCGGCAAATTCATGCGTGGCAAGGGGTGTGGGCACTGTTCGAAATCGGGATATCGCGGACGCATCGGCATTTTCGAATTGATGATGATGACCAACAAAATTCGCGAGCTGGCCTTTGCCGGGGCATCGACTCAGGAGATCCGGCGATCGGCTCTTACTCAAGGTATGACAGCCCTTTACAACGACGGCATCCGCAAAGTCCTCAACGGCACGACAACCATTGAAGAGGTTTTTCGGGTGTCCAAGAAAGTGGATAGCTAACCGCGTCGTCGACGCGCCGCGGGCCGCATCGGCCGCAAGCGGTGACAACGGGCCGACGCAGGCAAAAGGTAGTAGTTGTGGTTGGAAAAACTAGAAGTAGGGGAGGCTTGCAACGGAACGGAACAGAATCGCGCCCTGCTGATCAAATCGCCGGGAAACCCCGAGATGCTGGCCCGCACGGCGGGGTACCCGCGCCGGACCATCGAACGCTTTTTTCTTGGCGATTCGGGGCCGTGTGGCGAATAATCATCTGGCGCAACAGGCCCACCCTTCCTGAGCGGGTCGCTTTCGGAACCGCGACCCGCAAGGCCTGCCAAAGCGTTTGATCAAGTGTTTTTCGTTCTGCGTCCCCGGCGAATGGTTTAGAGGAATTTGCGGTGGCAACGGAAACGGTACTGATTGACAAGCTGTTGCATGCCGTCGTCCGGCAGGGCGCCAGCGATCTGCACATCACCGTGGGCCAACCGCCGGTGATTCGCCATGACGGTCACCTGGTGAAGTTGAAAACCAAGGTGCTCGAGCCGGCCGATACGATGTCGTTGATGAAGAGCATCGCGCCGGACCGCTGCCAGCAAGAGCTGCAAGCCGTCGGAACTTCCGACTTCGGAATGGCGTTCGGCGATTTAGCGCGGTTTCGCGTGTCGATCTTCAAGCAGCGCGGCAATATTGCCATGGTGCTGCGGCAAATCCCGGCCAAGCTGCTCACGATGGAGCAACTCGGGTTGCCCCCTGCCTGCGTGCGGCTGCTTCAGCGGCCGCGCGGATTGTTCCTGGTCACCGGCCCCACGGGCTCGGGCAAGAGCACGTCGCTGGCCGCCATGATTAATTACATCAACGAGAACTTCGATCACCACATCGTCACGGTCGAAGATCCGATCGAGTTCTATCATTTCCACAAAAAGTCGACGATCAACCAGCGCGAAATCGGGGTGGACGTCCCGAGTTTCTCCGAGGCGCTTCGGCGGGCATTGCGGCAGGATCCCGACGTGATTCTGGTGGGCGAATTGCGCGATCTGCCGACGATCGAGGCAGCCATTACCGCCGCCGAAACCGGCCACATCGTGTTCGGCACGTTGCACACCACCGGCGCTCAGGGCACGGTCAACCGCATCATCGACGTCTTCCCGACCAATCAACAGGACCAGATCCGCACGCAGTTGTCGACATCGATTATCGCCGTCCTCTCGCAGGCCTTGCTGCCCAAGATCGGCGGCGGCCGCATCGCGGCCTATGAGCTGCTCGTGTGCAATTCGGCCATCGGCAACCTGATTCGCGAAAACAAAACCTTCCGCATCACTTCCTCGATTCAGACCGGCGCCAAGCAGGGCATGGTTCTGCTCGATGACTCCCTGTTCACGTTGTGGAGGGAACAGAAGTGCTCGAAAGCCGATGTCATGGCCAAGGCGCAATTGCCCGACGAATTGGCCGCCCGCATCGCCAATGCCGAGCGCGGCATGTTCGACGACGAAGATGATGTCAAAAGTAACGCCAAGGAAGCCCATTAAAAACATCTAGACCGCAAGCGAGTTCGTTATGGCGATCCGTCGTCTCGGCCAAATCTTTGTCGACCTCGGTTTTATCACCGACGACCAGTTGGAATCGTTGCTCGAAGAGCAGCAGGCGCTGCCCGGCGTACTGCTGGGAAAGGTCGCGGAAAACCAGGGCCTGGTCAACGATGAGCAACTGGCCCAAGCACTGGCCGAGCAATGGGGCATGCAGGTCATTCACCTGAGCGACACGATGATTCCGCCCAACGTGCTGAGCCTGGTCACCGAAGCGATGGCCCAGATGTACCGCATCGTGCCTATCAGTTTCCGCGACAATACGCTCACGATCGCCCTGTGCGATCCGCAGAACCTGGCGATTCAGGACGAGCTGCGGACGTTTTTGGGCTATGAGATTCGCGCCGTGATTGCCAC
>JACQFF010000137.1 GCA_016200205.1 Planctomycetia bacterium | reverse complement strand
CGACGCCTGTGCCGACCGGGTGCACCACTATTTGGTAATCCGGCTAGGCTCACGGAACGATGCCGACGACGTATTGCAAGAAACGTTCGTGCGGCTGGCTCGCACGCGACAAAAACTTGCCGGAGTGGAAAACGTGACTGCCTATGTCTTTGCGGTGGCCCGCAACGAGGCGGCCCGGATGCTCGGCCGAAAATATCGCCAAGGCCGCATGATGTCCGATGCCGGGGCGGTGTTTTGCGAGGCGGCCAGCGACGACTCTCAATCGCGTGAAGCGGCCGATACCGTGACCGCGGCGCTGGCACAATTGACAATGGAACAGCGCGAGATTGTCGCATTGAAAATCAATGCGGGCCTCGGATTGCGCGAGATTGCCGAGTTGACCGGACTGCCGCAAGGCACGGTTGCCACGCGCTACCGAACGGCGATCGGGCGGCTGAGAAATTGGTTTATGAGGAAATGTCATGAATGACAACGTGCCGCGCATGCTCCGCAAACTGACGCCACGCCCGGCGCCGGCGGCGCTTCGCGGCCAGGTGCTCGATGCAGTCGAACGCGAGTTGAACCGCCGGAAAAAACCGCGCTGGGAGCGAATGTTCGAGCGGTCGGTCGCGGCCAGCTTGCTCATCGCGGTGGGGCTGGCCTGCTGGCGGACGCGCGCCGACGAGCAATGGAAGGCGCGCGTTTATGGTCCGCGGCCCGTGCCCTCGTCGATCGCGGAAGTGGCCCAGGCCGTTGCCTCTGTGACCGACCAAGAAACGGGCCGCTGGGTCCGAGAGCAGTTGTCGGCCGCCATGTCGTCGCGGCGCGATGACGTGAAGTCACGACTTGAAACATATCAACGGATTCTCGACGAATTGCAAACGCTCCCATCGAGTTAATGTGATGAAAAGATTCTGGCGACCCTTGAAATTCGCGGGGCTCGGCTTGGTGGCGCTCGTGGCCCTGTTCGTGATCTACGCCGCAGTGGCGGATTATCGAGCGAGCACCCGGCTGGAGCGGAAATTAGCGCAACTCCGCGCCGCCGGCGAGCCTACGCAATTGGCGGATCTAGCGCGCGAGCCGATCCGACCCGAAAATAATGCGGCCACGTATTTTGACAGGGCCGAAAGTGGCATTTTGGCTATCGACAAGGAAGTGTGGGCGACGTATGAGGCCGCCTCGGAAGTCGACCAAAAGGCGTTCGACGCGTTGCGCCTCACGCCGGCAATGCAAAACTCCATCCGCTCGTCGCTTGACGCCTACCCGCAAGCGATCGCGCTGTTGGAGCGCGCGGCCGATTGCACCGACTACGATCCGCAATTGATCATGAAGGACGAAACAGGAAATTTCCTTGCCGATTTGGGAAAACTAGTGGCAGACCAGTTACCCAAAATCCAAAACCAACGGGCCGCCATGCGCGTCCTCGACTATCATGCGTTGCTTATGCTCGCTGACGGAAAACCAGAAGAGGCGCTGCGCGACACATTGGTCATGTTGCGACTAAGCCGAAAATTCGAGCAGGACGCGATGATGGTTGGTTATCTGGTTGCGGTAGCCTGTCGCAATATCGCCCTTCACCGTGTCAACGAGATCCTGCGATTGGGACCTATCCCGGATCCAGCCCGTAAATCGTTGGACCTTGAGCTGTCGCTGGCCGACGAGATCGAATCCTATCGGCGGGCTTTGAAACGCGAGCGCATCTACGGAATGCAAATGTTTCGCGAGATGTCATTGGGTCGAAGCCAATTCGTGCCGATTAATCTCGAGTGGTTGCTATGCGGGATGTTCAAAAACGACGAGTGCAGTTACCTCGACCTGGTCAGCGAGCAAATCGCCGAGGCCTCGGGCACGTCCGCGCAATTCGACGAGGCAAAGTTCCGAAATGCCGGAACGCTCACGCGCTCGGTGCTTCCGGGGATTCAGGCTTTTCATAGTGCGAAATGTCACGACGAGGCCCGGATCCGCTGCCTACGCATCCTCAATGCGATCCAGCGGCACGGACCGATCGGGGTTGGAGCGTTGCATCTCGCTGACCTCGGGCTGCCAGCCGAAGCCACGATCGATCCATTCAACGGCGAGGCCTTGAACGTGAAAAAGACGGACGATGGCTGGCTCGTCTACTCGGTCGGAAAGAACCTGAAGGATGACGGCGGCAAGCTGGATGAGAGCATGACGGATGTGGGTCTTGGGCCGTATGAACCAAGTCCGCCAAACGGCAACGCCGAAGAAGGCGAAACCGGCGGACCATAAATGCAAAGATCGTGTCTCCAAATTACGGAACTGGGAGGGCGACGCTTCTGCCGAGCCGCTTCGCCCGGTGCAATATCGGCTCAGCGAGAGCTTCGCCCTCCCAAATCCAATCGTTCGAAGCATTTTGAAGTCACGTCCAAAGATCGTGGCGGCCCTACGCCAGCCCGCGCTGCTTCAACTCGGCCAGCACGCCCTGCACGATTCGGCCGACTTGCTCCGGATCGATCCGCTCGGCGCCCACGGGACAGCCGCCCACGGGTTGATCGGCAAACCCTTCTTCGGACAATAAGCAAGCCAGCGTGCGGCTGATCGTTTCCATTTTCAAATGCTGGTCGGTCGAATAGGGCTGGCGGCTCTCACCGGCGTCGATGCCGCGCAATTTAAGAGCCGCGCGAAAACCTTCGGGAAAATCGGCCGAGTAGAGCATCGTGTCAAACAGCGTCACGAGCTTGTATTGCAGCTCGCGGGCTTTTTCGATTTCGTGCGCCAAGGTCAGATCGTAGAGCTTGCGCGTGATCTCGGGCACAATTCCGCTGGTGGCGTTCGTGCCGCCGTCGCAGCCGACGAGTAGCATCGGCATCAGCGCCGCGTCCCAGCCGGTCAAGAACGAGAAGTCGGGCCGATTCGGCCGCACGGCCTGAATCATGCGAATCATGTGCGGCAGATCGCCGGAGGAATCCTTGATCGCCACGATCCGCTCGCACTGCTCGCTCAACCGCTGCACGGTGGGCACGTCGATCGGCGAAGCGAACATTGGAATGTTGTACAGCGTCACGTCGATCGGCGTGTTCTCGCCAATCTCCTTGAAGTAGGCGTAGACGGCGCTGGGGCTGAGCTTGTAATAAAAGGGCGAAACAATCGCCACCGCCCGCACGCCCAGCGAGTGATAATACTCGCAGGCAGAAATCGTTTCGCGGGTATTGGCTTCGGCGGCTCCGGCCAAAATGGGCACCCGGTCGCGGGTCTGGTCGGCCATGATGGCGATGATGCGGCGGCGTTCCTCGGGCGTGAACCGCGTAAATTCGCCGGTCGATCCGTTGGGATAGAGCCCATGCACGCCGCGCTCGATCAGCCAATCGGTGTAGCGCCGCAATTCCGGCTCGTTGATTTCGCCGTGCGCGTCGAGGGGGACGATGTTGGGAGTAAAAATGCCTTGGAGCTTGCCTGCGGTGGACATGTCCCTCTTGACTTTCTGCGAGGATGGTTGAAACGCGGTATGCCGGGGAGACGGTAGGATCGCTAGAATAGGTTTCAGCGGCAATCTCGCTAGTCTAGCTACCTAAACGTAGCTTGAAAACGGCGGGGTGCGAACCCTCGAACGGAAGGGAACGGGCTAAAGCATTTGCCAGGGAGTGGCTGGCATTCGCCGGCGACGCAAGGCGCGACATTACCGTTAATTCCACGCCGCCACCGGAGCGCAAATGACCCTTTCGAATTCCGAAGCACTCGTGTAATTGCCAAATTCAACGGCTCACGAAAACCCGATGCCAAACTTCTCTGTTTTGCGGTGATTCTCACTCCGTGGCCAAATCCAAACAGCAGCGTGGCAGGCGGTCGGCCTCGGGCCGGCTAGCGGACGGTGCGCCAAACGGCGGGCTCGGTTGGCCGTTGGTTCTGGTTTGGGGCTGGCTGGGCATGTACTGGGCGCTTTATTTTGCCTCGCCGATGTCCAGTACTCCGGCCGGCTCGTCCCTGCTCCGTCGCTGGCAGCTTTGGTCGCCCATGCTGTTGCCCGACGAGACTCTTCACCGCTGGATCGAGGGCTTTACGCCCAACTCGATTACCGACCGGGCGACCATTCTCGGCTTCGCCGCCGCGATCTTTTGCGTGGCCACCGCGACTGGCTGGATTTGCCTTCAATTCTCGGGCCTGAACCGGCTGCTCACGCGACTCGAGCGCTTCGTCTTCTCCGCCGCCGCGGGTTTGAACCTGACATCGCTCGCCACGCTCGCCCTGGGACTGGGCGGATGGTTGCGGCTCGAATATTTTGTGGCGGCTGCTTTGGCGATTGCGATAGTTGCCAGCGTCCTGGGCTGGCGAAGTTTGAAGTTCGGCGAACCGCCGCGCGACGCGGACCATGCCTCGCTTCAATCCCGCCCCAAAAAAGATACGGCCGCCGACCTGCGTCTATCGCCGGCCTGGCTTTGGCTCGGCGTGCCATTCTTGGTGGCGATTGTGCTCAGTGCGATGCTGCCCCCCTTGGACTTTGACGTTTTGGAATATCATCTGCAAGCGCCGAAGGAGTTTTACCAAGCCGGACGAATCATATTCCTGCCACACAACGTGTATGCCAACATGCCGCTGGGGACCGAGATGCTCAGCCTGCTGGGAATGGTCGTGTCGCGCGATTGGTGGACGGGTGCGCTGGTGGGAAAAACCTTGATTGCCTGCTTCTCGCCGCTCACGGCGCTGGCGCTCGTGGCGGCCGGGCGGCGATTCGTCACGCCCGCGGCCGGCGTCATCGCGGCGCTGACGTACATTTCCATCCCCTGGATCGCGCTGGTCTCAACCCAAGGGTTGGTCGAAGGCGGGTTTGCGCTTTACCTGTTGCTGGCGCTGTACGCCGTGTTGCAGTGGCGAAAAGATTGGCAATCGGGCGAACATTCGACAAAGCTGTTGGCACTCGCCGGGTTTATGGCCGGCGCCGCCGTTTGCTGCAAATATCCGGCGGTCGTGTTTTGCGTCCTTCCGCTGGCGGCCGGGGTGGGATACATCGCGATCTTGTCAACGCGGGTGAGCGCGAAACGCGCTTTCACTGCTGAGCTGCAAGCATTGGCCGAGCCGCTGGGGATTTTTTTGCTCTTCACCGTGCTGAGCTGTGGGCTGTGGTTTGGGAAGAACGCCGTCCTCAGCGGAAATCCGAGCTACCCGCTGCTGGCCGGCGTCTTTGATTCCCCGAAGCGCACTCCGGACGAACTCGAGCGGTGGGATCGGGTGCACGGCGCGCCGAATTACGAATTCTCCGACCTGGCCGAGCAAGTAGGCAATGTCGCCCTGCGCAGCGATTGGCTGAGCCCCTTAGTGATGCCCTTGGCGGCCTTGGCGTTGGTCGTCCAGTCGCGCTGGCGCGGACTTTCGTGGACCTTGGCCGGTTACTTTGGCTTTGTGTTTCTTGCCTGGTGGCTGCTTACGCATCGCATCGACCGCTTTTGGATTCCGGCATTGCCCATCGCGGCCCTGTTGGCAGGGATCGGCGCGACGTGGAGCGATTCGAAATGGTGGCGCGCGACCCTGGCCGTAATCGGGGCGGCGGGATTGGCGTTCAACCTTGTCGTCATCGCCTCTGGAGAGCTGTCCGACAGCCGCTATCTGGCCGATCTCGATGAGCTTCGCGTGGATCCCGCGCGTATCGACCCTTGGCATCGGTATCTTAACGAAAGAGGCAATGAAGTCACTGGCGTGCTGTTGGTCGGCGACGCCCAGCCGTTCGATCTGGAGGTGCCGGTCACGTACAACACGGTGTTTGATGATTGCATTTTCGAGCAAATCGCCCGCCGACGTACGCCCGAGCAAGTGCATGCCGAGTTGGCCGAGAGAAACATTTCGCACGTATACGTGGCCTGGGGCGAAATCCGCCGCTATCGTTCACCGGGCAACTACGGAATTTGCGATTTCATCCAGCCCGGCGTTTTCGAAAAACTGTTATCCGCCGGCGTTCTCGAATCGGTGCCATCTTCGAAGGATGATCCGGGCCAGCTTTTTCGCGTTTCGGCACTTCGCCAAGAGCCCCACTGAGCTTGCTCGTTTCGCCATTCTGGCATAAGCTGTGGTCACCGGCGGAATCGCCGGACGAGGCGGATCAGGGAAGAGTCGCCAGCACGGAAGCTCGATCGAGATCAAGCGGTATGAAACCAAACCGTCACCTGCGCGTTACGCCTTTCGATGAGGAGGACGTGCTTACGGGACAGCTCCAATCGGGCTCTTCACCGTATCAGCAACTTTCCACGGCCGTAGAGCGTTTGATCGCTCGCGCCCGCACGTGGCTTCTGGGCCAGCAGCAAACCGACGGCCATTGGGTCGGCGAGCTCGAAGGCGATACGATCCTCGAGAGTGAATATATTCTGCTGCTGGCGTTTTTGGATCAGCACGCGTCTGAAACCGCCCGCAAAGCGGCGCAATATATTCTCAGGCAGCAGCTCCCCGACGGTGGCTGGGCGATTTACCCAGGCGGCGGAGTCGACATCAGCGCCAGCGTCAAAGCCTATTTCGCGCTGAAGCTCACCGGACACGATCCCAGCGCGGCGCCCATGCAGCGTGCGCGGGCGGCGATCATGGGGCACGGTGGTGCTGACGCGGTGAACAGCTTCACGCGTTTCTATCTGGCGCTGTTGGGACAAATATCCTACAAGCAATGTCCCGCCGTGCCCGTGGAGATCTTGCTGCTGCCAAGTTGGGCTCCGATCAATTTGTTCAAAGTCAGCGCCTGGTCGCGCACGATTATCGTGCCGCTGTCGATCATGTCGGCCTGCGAGCCGATGACCGAACTCGAGGAACGGTTGGGAATCTCCGAACTGTTTTCGAGACCGCCCGACGAATGGCCTCCCTTGCGCTGCCCCGGACACACTGGCGGCGCGGGAATTTTCAGCTGGGACCGATTTTTCCGCAGTGTGGATCGCACGCTCAAGTTTTTCACGCGACGCCGATGGCTCCCCTTCCGCAAACGCGCGCTGAAAGTGGCCGAAAAGTGGGTGGTCGACCGCTTTGCCGGCAGCGAAGGCTTGGGCGCGATCTTTCCGCCGATGATCTGGAGCATTGTTGCCCTGCGGTGCCTGGGCTATCGCGACGACAGTCCGGAAGTGAAATACTGCCACCGGCATTTACAAGGCTTGTTGATTGAAGAAGACGACACGATTCGTCTGCAACCTTGTAAATCGCCCGTCTGGGATACTGCGATCAGTCTGCGGGCGTTGGCCGCCAGTGGGCTGGAACCGCGACACGCGGCCGCACGCCGCGCGGTCGATTGGCTGCTCAGCCAGGAAGTCCGCCGTCGCGGCGATTGGTCGCAAACGGTCGCGGCCGAGCCGGGCGGCTGGAGTTTCGAATACGCCAATGAGTTCTATCCCGACGTCGACGACACGATCATGGTGGTGATGGCGCTTCATAGCCAGATGGGCACGGCACAAAACGCGACCGGCCCGCTTCCGGCGAATTTGCAGTGGATCGATCAAACGACCGTCGCCAACCCGAGCGAGGCGCGGCAGCGGATTTCCACGCTCGATCAACTTGCCGCGGCCAGCGAGCGAGCCCTCAACTGGGTCCTGGCGTTGCAAAATCGCGACGGCGGCTGGGGCGCGTTCGATCGCAGCAACGATCACGAGTTCCTGTGCCACGTTCCGTTCGCCGACCACAACGCCATGATCGATCCCAGCACGCCCGACCTGACCGGCCGCGTGTTGGAGATGTTGGGCCAACTTGGCCGGCGCGTCGGCGATCCGGTGGTCGATTCCGCCGTGGCTTACATGCGACATACTCAAGAGGTCGACGGCAGTTGGTTCGGCCGCTGGGGCGTGAACTATATTTACGGCACCTGGCAAGCGCTTGCCGGACTGGCCGCCGTGGGAGTAACTTTTGACGATTCGGTCATGGTGGCGGGCGCGGATTGGTTGTTGGCTTATCAGCAGCTCTGCGGCGGATGGGGCGAATCGCCCGACAGCTATGCCCTGCCGCACTTGCGCGGTCAGGGCCCAACGACGGCTTCGCAAACGGCCTGGGCCCTGCTGGGGCTGATTGCCGCCGGTCTGGCGCGCCATCCGGCGACGGCTCGCGGGGTTCGCCATCTGCTTCGCACGCAGCGCGAGGACGGTACCTGGGCGGAGCCGGAATTCACCGGCACCGGATTTCCGCAGGTGTTTTATTTGCGTTATCACCTATACCCGATTTACTTCCCGCTGTTGGCGGTGTCGCAATGGACGACGGCGGCTCGCGACGAAGAGAACTCGGCGGCGGCCGATGATGCGCAGGCTCTCGCGCCGGCAGTCGATTCGAATTGAGGCCTGACTCGCCCATGGACCAGGGGCGACCAACGCGAGCCCCGGAAATTGGGGCATTTGGCGACGAGCACCAACTCTATTCCTTAGACATCAATAAAAACGCTCACACGAAGCACCGGAGAGTTTTGGATGCGATTCCCATTTTCGCTGACGCGGACGATGGCAAGTTACTTGTTGAAGAAGAAACTTTCCGGCGAAAAGAAATTTCCGCTCGTGCTGATGCTCGAGCCGCTGCACGCATGCAATTTGACCTGCACCGGCTGCGGCCGGATTCGCGAATATGCCAGCACGATCAAGGACAAGCTGACGGTCGAGGAGTGCCTGGCGGCGGTCGATGAATGCGGCGCGCCGTGCGTGAGCATCTGCGGCGGCGAGCCGATGATCTATCCGGCGATCGAAGAGCTCGTGGCCAAAATTCTAAAGCGCAGGAAGCACATTTACTTGTGCACCAACGGCATGTTCATCCGCAAGAAGCTGGACGGCTTCAAACCGACCGACCGCTTTTTTTGGAACGTGCACCTGGACGGCATGGAAGAAAGTCACGACAAGGCGGTGGAGCGCAAAGGCGTGTTTGCCGAGGCGATTGAAGGCATCAAGGCGGCCAAGGCCGCCGGATTCCTGGTGTGCACCAACACCACGATTTACAAGGAAACCAACATGCACGAGATCGCCGTGCTGTTGGGCTATTTGACCGAACTGGGCGTGGATGGCTTTATGATGTCGCCGGCCTACGGCTATGCCGCCGTGCAAGCCACCAACCCCAGTGGAGCCGAAGAGATTTTCATGACCCGCGACGACATTCACGCCAAATTCCGCGAGGCGAAGAAGCTATTGTCCGCGTATCGGCTGAACACGTCGCCCGTGTATCTGGAATTCTTGCGCGGCGAGCGCGAGTTGAAGTGCGCCGCGTGGGCCAATCCCACCCGCAATCTGAAAGGCTGGAAAGGGCCCTGTTATCTGATCACCGACACGCATCACGAATCGTTCGATGATTTGATCCAAAAGACCGATTGGGACAAGCTGGGCCGGGGCAACGACCCGCGCTGCGAAAACTGCATGGTCCACTGCGGCTTCGAACCGGCCGCCGTGTTGGGCGTGAATGGCCGCCTGGGCGACACGCTGAAAATGGCGCTGTGGCAGTTGAGTTGAGCGGCAACGTGGCGGGCAGACTGCGCGTGCCGTTGTCTTGGCTGGAAGCACCGGAAGGCACACGGAGAGCCCGCTACTATTTTCGCCCTTCGCTTGGACTAGAATAGGAGTTTTCTCCCCTGTTCCACGGTCCACTGCTATGTGGCAAATGCTGTTGCGAAATTGGTTGATGGGCACGGCTCGCAAAACGATGCGCAAAGCGGCGACGCAGGCCGCCAGCGATGGCACGGATCGGCCCAACGCGACGCCCGATCCACCACCGCCCGAACCGACGCCGCCTAGCGTCTGCCACGTGGGGCTCGTGTTCGCCTTGGGCATCGAAGCCGGCGGGCTGGTCGATCAACTTCGCGGCGTGATCATGACCGAAGGTTTTGGCTTCGTCGCGCGCGAAGGGGGGTTGGAGGGCAAGCGGCTGGTGGTCGTCGAATCGGGCGTCGGCTCGGCGGCGGCCGCACGCGCGACGCAAGCGCTCATCCTGGGCCATCGCCCGCAGTGGATCATTTCGGCCGGATTTGCCGGCGGGTTGCACGATAGCCTCGCTCAAGGCGATATCGTGATGGCCGACCAGATCGTCGACACGCATGACCGGCAGTTCGAGATTGAGCTGAAGCTCACTCAGGAAAACTTCGCTTCGATGCGCCGCCTGCACATCGGCCGCCTCTTGACCGTGGACCGGATTATTCGCGATCCAGACGAAAAACGGGCCTTGGGAATCCGTTACGGTGCGCTGGCCGTCGACATGGAGTCCTGCGCCGTGGCCGAAGTCTGCCGCAACGAAAAAATTCGCTTCCTCTCCGTGCGCGTGATTAGCGACTCGATCCACCACGCGCTGCCCGAGGATATCGACTTTCTCATCAAGCGACGGACCACCGCCGGCCGGATCGGCGCCGCCGCCGGGGCTATACTGCGCCGGCCCTCAAGCATCAAAGACATGTGGCAGCTCAAGGAAGATGCCCTGGTGGCCAGCGATCGGCTGGCCAAGTTTTTGGCCGGCGTCGTGGGCCAGTTGGGGTAGAATGCCTCCAGATGTTCGATCAGCCGGAGCGGCGAAGCGCCATTTCCGGCCGCTCGGCAATCCTGCATAATTGCCGTTTCGTCCGGCCGTCAAACACTCTCACACCCGAAACCCAGAAAACGCAAACCCTTCATGGTCCGCACACGCTTCGCTCCCAGTCCGACCGGCTATTTGCACATCGGCGGCGTCCGCACGGCGCTTTTCAACTGGCTCTTTGCCCGGCGGCATGGCGGGCAGTTCTTGCTGCGGATCGACGACACCGACGCCCAGCGGAACGTCGAGGCGGCGCTGGCGCCGATTTTGCACGGCTTTCGCTGGCTGGGCATCGATTGGGACGAGGGCCCCGAAGTCGGCGGGCCGTACGCGCCTTATTATCAGTCGCAGCGGCTCGCCGGCTATCAAGCGGCAGTCGCCAAACTACTGGCCGGCGGATTTGCCTATCGCGACTTCGCCACGCCGGAGGAAATCCAAGCCGAGCGTGAAGCGGCGCAGGCCGAGAAGCGCCCATTTCTCTACAGCCGCCGTTGGATGGCAGAAACGCCCGAGCAACAAGCGGCTTTCGAAGCCCAAGGCCGGCAGGCGGTCGTGCGGCTGAAGATTCCGCGCGAAGGAAAACTCGTCATCGACGATCGGGTGCGTGGTCAGGTCGAGTTCGAATGGGCCCGCGAGCAGGATCACGTCGTCGAGCGCGCCGACGGCACCTGCCTCTATCACCTGGCCAGCGTGGTGGACGATTACGATTTCGAAATCACGCATGTGATTCGGGCCGAAGAACATCTCTCGAACACGCCGCGGCAGATTTTCATTGCGCAGTCGTTGGGGTATCCGCTGCCGCAATACGCGCACTTGCCCTACGTGGCCGAGCCGGGCAGCAAAAACAAACTGAGCAAGCGCAAACTCGAAAAGTATTCGAAGAACCGCGATTTCGCGCTGGTCAACGAGCATGGTTTGGCCATTGCCCAAGCGCTAGGCATGGAGGCATCGGCCGACACGTTCAATCCAGTGATCGTCGATTTTTACGAACAGGTCGGCTACTTGGCCGACGCGATCATCAACTATCTCCTTCTCTTGGGCTGGTCATTGGACGACAAGACCGAGTTCATGCCTCGGCGGCGGATGATCGAAAACTTTTCTCTCGAACGGGTCACCAAAGCGCCGGCCAGTTTCGATCCCAAAAAGCTGTGGTCGTTCCAGGACCATTACATGCAGGAGCTGCCGCTGAACCAGAAGGTAGCCGGCATGCTGACGTATCTGCAGCGCGCCGGGCTCGTGCCCACGCCGGCTGCGTGCGAGGTCGGGCCAAAACTGACGCGGATCGTCGAAGCCGCCGGCGACCGGCTCAAGGTCTTTGGCGACATTCTGACCTACGCCGATTTCTTTTTCCAAGACGAACTCAGCTACGACGAAAAGGCCTTCGACAAGAACCTTCGCAAAGCCGGCGCGGCGGAGCTGTTGGCCGGGTTTCGCGAGTGCCTGGCCGGGGTCGAGCCGTTCGATGTCGCGCATTTGGAGTCGGCGCTACAGGGTTTTGTCGCGGGGCAAGGCATTAAGATCGGCGACATCATTCACGCGGTGCGCGTCGCGGTGACCGGCAAAGCCGTCGGCGCCGGGCTGTACGATTGCCTGGAAATCCTCGGCAAAGAAACCTGCCTGAAGCGGATTGATCGCGCGCTGGCGAAGGCGAAGACCCCGTAGCCACTACCGGCACTAGTCCGGGAACCCGGGAGCCAGCATGGCCGTCATGCGCTCGGGGTTGCGAATCCCTTGGCCGGCCATCCAGGCATCCGCCTGCTCGATCAATGCTCGACCCTCGGCCCCGTCGACCAACTGACCGAGCCGACGACGCCCGGCGGCCGCGTAGAGATTCATGTCAACCGCTTCGAATTCGCTCACCGCTTCGGCCAGCAATTGCCTGGCAGCGTCCGTGCCGCCATTCAGATACGCTAGCGCGGCACGAATCGAAATACCGAAGGCCGCTGCCCAGCGAGCATTTTCTTTCGACAATCGACTCGCATCACGGGCGGCCATGCGCATCATGCTGCTGGCTTCGCTTGCCGATGCCGCGGTTGCCAGAGCACAGCGTGCCCGCAGGTGCCGCATGAGGATTCTCACTTGTTGGACTCGCAAAAGAAACGCGTTTCTCAGCAGCGGCCATTCGCAAGCGAGCCGCTTCAACCCGGCGGAGCCATCGCCCGAGTAAAGATCTATTTGGGCATGACTGTACAAACAAGTGAAGTGATCCACGAGGTAGGCCGGTTCGGGAGGCCGGATGGCGCCGCCCAATTCGTCGCGTGCTCGAAGCGGATCATCCGCCGCCAGATGCAGAATCGGCATCACCAGCGTCGCAAGATTGCCGACGGCATACAGATCATCCCGCTCTTTGGCCTCCTTCAACAAAAATGGCACCTGGCACGAGGCTTGGGAGAGGTTGCCCATGAATACATAGGACCATAACCGGAACCGCCAGATGGTATCGCGCTCCCAAGCCACTCCGGTACATTCGTTTCGCAGGATTTCGTCGGCGGTATCGCACGAGGCTACACATTGTTTCCAGCGACCTTCCAGCGCGGCGACCACTCCCGTGACCGCAGTTACCAGAGCGGCGGCGTGGGGACTTGCCGAGCGAGACGCACATTCCTCGGCTCGTTGAATCAACATCGCGGATCGGCGGGAACGGCGAGTTCCCAAGGCTGACACGTGCGCCGCCTCAAGGGCCAGAGCGCGTGCCAGGCGGTAGGCTTCACCTGCATTCAACGCCAGGCCAAGATGCATCGACTGAAAATAGGCGGAGCGAATATTGTCATTGAAACTGCACCCGATCACCGCCGACCAACACATGTCAATCTTTCGAAGCGCGTCGGCTCGGACCGCCGTCGCAGAGCGTGCGACGAAGTTGAGCCCGCGGACAGACAAATACAATCGCCGCAAAAGCAGGCGCGCCATGGCGTCGCGCTGAGTTGGCGGAAAATGCATTCCGACGGCTTTCGACACCTTGCGAAGAATAGCCGCCCCTTCCGCATAACGGCCACTAATGAGATATTGCAGAGCCGCCCGCTGTTGAAGCTCGAGCGATTG
>JACQFF010000145.1 GCA_016200205.1 Planctomycetia bacterium | reverse complement strand
AGTGTGTCGAATGACATGGACAGGCCTCCCTGATTTCGGCACGGCGCAACCGGCCATGCACCTGCATTCCATTCTGCCAGTCAATTCTCCCGCAGAAAAGCCGTTGCTATCAGGCCCCATGACAGCTTGAAAGGGATGGATGTGCAGGCTCGAGCGTGCATTTCATGTTTGATCAGATAACCTCGGCTGCTGCCGGATATACCTTAGGGCTCCTTACCGCGATTTGGATTCACGCGGTTTGGAAGTGGCGGCACCCCCATTCAATCCGCTTCTGGGGAGTTTGGAGCACCAACCCCAGGTTCTTGCTTTTGAGCGGCCTGGCGTTGACAGGTGCGTGGTTTGGCTTTTTGCTGAAAAGCTTGAGATAGGGGGCCCACAAGAATTGCAGACGGTTCATCTGTCGCCGCTCAAGTTACCAGGAAGTCGATCCTTCGACCGACACGAATTTGTCATTTCGGCTGAAGCATTACAACCGCCGTCCAGACAGTTGAATACAAAGATGCTCCGAATCGCTTGAATTGGAACGGATTTCAAAACATCACGGAGAGAAGGACAGTCCCCGCAGTATTGAAACCAGTTCTAGAAATCCACTTGAGCACGTGTGACAAAAAGATCGGCGTCGCTGAAGCCCGTTTTCTTGTTGTCCAACATGTAGTGAATCCAGTTGAATTGCAGTTTGGCGTGCGCGTTCAGAAACCAGGCGACACCGACGGTGGTATCGGTCAGCCGGCCATTGCCGACGTCCCCGGTGGTGCTTGTGAACGTGTTGGCGGCACTGTTGTAATAGTGGCCTTTGAGCTTGTCCGGGTTGTTGATATCGACGTACGACAACCGAGCGGCGACCTCCCAAGCACCCCAGCCAGTGATTCCTCCCGGTCTGAGCGAAATGAAGTCGGTGAACGGGATCACGTTTTTCAGCGCGCCGAGTTTCTTGTCGTAGGGGCGAGTTTCGCCCGTCAGGCGGTACATCATTTCGACGTAGCCGCCATGGTAAAAAATCGGTCCAACCACGCTATTGACCGACGTGCCCATCCACTCGGCCTGCAAGCTCCACGCGCCCGCCTGAGCAACAGTTTCCAAGCCGTAAAGGTTAAAACTCGTGGCGGCGTACTTTCCACTGTCAATAAAAATCGGCGTTCCATTGACGGCGCTGCCAAAATTAAATGAGTTTTCCGGGTACCCGACAGGGCCGAACTCAGGCAGCACTTTGGTCTGATAAAACGGCGCTGGACCGCCGCCGGCGTTGCCCGGCGTGCCGCTGCCACGGGCGGTATTTTGTCCGAGGCTGCTGAAGTCGTACGCGCCGCCAAGGTGCCATAGATAGCGGTCCTCGGCCGCGTCGTCGTAATAGACCAGGTGCGTCATCCGCCCCGAGTAGGAGTAACCGCCTTTGTCGCCAATGTCGGTCGCGAACCGGCTGTCTCCCAGCGGGGCGTTGTTGAAACCGCCCGTTTTGAAAACGCTATTGGCCCAAGTGGTTCGTTGATCCTCGCTGATATTCGATGACATCACGCCGACGCGCCGGAATGGCACGAACGCCAAAAATGGCAGCGACCGTTCCAGGAAAGGGAGATTACGAAACCCGCTCATCGCATCGACGCTAAACGGCTGCAAATACTGACCGACGCGCACGGCGCCCAGAATTGGCAAGTTTCCCTGCTCGGCCCAGACGTCGAATAAGCTGGGTCGCCCCGCGGCGACAAAGTCTACTTCGACCATGTAACTCGTGAATTCCGCCGCGTTGCCAACGAATGCCAGTCGCACGCGGCGGAATCCGACACCGTCTTGCGCGTCCCCAACGGTGGCAATATTATTTTGGTCCTGAGAATACCAGGCCCCGTCCAACTGGGTGAATCCGGTTATTCGATAGGTCGGAAACTCCTCCCTTTTCACGTGGGGCAATATTTTTTCGCCGCTGGGCGTCGGATCTCTAGGCTCGGGCGAGCCGTTGAACGGCGGCTGATAAGCGATCAGACTAACTCCGGTGGCTCCCATCTGCGGGGCGTTCTGACTTCGCAGGAGCCGCAATTCTGCTTCCGCGGCGTCGAGGCGGTTTAGCACATCGGCAAAACTCCCCGGTTGGTAAAACGGTACGCTCGGTCCCGCGCAATTCGCCGGCAATTGAGAAGGCGGCGAAACGGCCGGCAAGTGCGCCGGCTGTTCCGAATGAGACATGGTCGCGGCGCGGTCCTCGAAAGGCGCTTGCGCTTTAGCCGACGCGGCAATTCCGATTGGAAAAAAAATCGCGACCAAGGTGGCCCAGAAGGCCGTGGGGCTCGGACGATTCAGTCGTGATTTGCTGAAGTAGAAAAAGTGCGCGCGGACCCTAGGCGCGTCTGGAATAAAGATGGCCATCCTTGGCTTTCTTATCGGTGCAGGTCCGAAGTCGCTGGCTGCGCAACGAGCCAAGTCGGACGAGACGCCTCCGAGCCCTCCCGCGTAGCGGGTTGGAACTCGCGATTTCAGATCGGGGACCGCCATCCCGTTGGTCGGGTTAGCACAAAAAGGCAGGTTTGCTTCTCATCAAGAGATTCGGATAAACCCAGCCGGCGCCATTACCCGATTTTAACGAAAACACCGATTCTTATCATTGATCGTACCGTACCGCCTATTCCGACAGCGCTGGCAAGCAATGAGCAGAGAAGGAGTTCTGTACGGGCGTCGAGCGGGGTCATTGGCGGCAACAAAGTTATCATCTTTGTCACCATAGTCGTCATTAAGAGGTGGCTCCCAGCAAAGTCCTCCAGCCCCGCAGTTTATAACAGTTCCGTAAGGTGCCCCGATTTTGATCGTAGTTCGATTTAAAAGGGTCCGATGACACAGATACACCATGCACACTCGTACGCGT
>JACQFF010000133.1 GCA_016200205.1 Planctomycetia bacterium | reverse complement strand
TCCTCCGATACCAGCCGCACAATGTATTTCGTGTTGTAGTTCATTCTTGGCCTCCTTGAAAAAAACCAGGAGGCGTTATGCTATCCCATATCCTTGAATCAACGACAGACCACTAGTCGTTCTCGCCTGCCAATTTTGAATCGCTGGAGTAGCTCTCAAACAACGCTGCAATTCGCGGTCGGTCCGGCGCTGCGACCGAGTGGCCCGTCTGCCAGTGGTCAAAATCCTGCTTGATTACCAAATAAACTCCGATTGCACTTCGGAGTAAATCCAATAGGCAACTGTTGAATATGCTAACCGCTCTTTCCTTCGTGTGCTCTTGAATGAAGGCCAATAATTCAACGTCGGCGCCGTCGTTAGAAGTTGAGTGCAACAGACCTGCGCCGTACATGAACAATTGAAGAATCCTGCGCCGAGTCCGCTGAGGCGAATTAAAGGGGACGGGAGTCATTGTTTCGACGGCATATATATTCCCGTCCCCTTTAATTCGTTCTTAATTCGTTCTGGTAAGGCAGTGGTTTGCAAGTCCAGGGAGGGACCGGACATGGCCGACAAAGTGCGGAGCGCACGGAAGCAGCGTGAAATCGAGGAGTTGGCGCGGGGGTGGGGTAAATTGTTGGCGCGGGAGATGTTTCCCGAGGGGGTGGGGCTCGACGTCGACTTGTTCACGATGGAGGAAATTGCTGTCACCGCTGCCAAGTCGTTGGTGCGCGGCGCCGTCGAGACGATGACCGGCGATCAAACCGAGATGCTCGAACCGGAACACCCCTGCCCATCGAAGGTACATCTTCTGGCAAGCCAGACACCGGGCCTCAGAAGACGAAGTGACTGCTTTGTCCCGGGTGAGTGTCATAGCTCACCCGCTGGCGTGAACATGATCGACGTTCGATCCAGCCGGCCGGCGAAGTCTCGCTTTCTCGCGTACAACCGCCTATCTGCACGGGAGTTACGCGCACCTCTGCTCCCACGCAAGATTCGCCGGCAGAGCGACTCAACAGAAATCTGGAAATTTCTTGCATTTCGTGGGACAAAGTTTAGAATGACGAACAGGCCGAGAGCCTGGATCGGTTCCAGTCTCAGCCCATAGGGGAAATGTCGGTTCATCAGTCCATGCTTGAAAGGAGCCGCTAATGGGTAGCCCATTGGCAGCGATCTCGCAACCAACAACAGGTCCGCGTCGACTGGCAATTCACAACCGCCGACGCCCGAATTAAGCTCAAACGCCTCTATCCCGTGCTATCGCCGACGAACCAAACAACGACAGACCACTAGTCCTTGGCAAGGTGACCCCGGCACGATCTTTGCCGGTGGCGGCGGCTCCTTCGACGCCGGGGCCATTCAGGTGGTCAATACGGGGACCACTTCCATCACGATTTCGGACATGACCGTCGACAGCTTCGAAAACGGCGCGAGCTTCCATATCTGGGGAGGGTTCCTTCCCGCGGTCGTGCCGGTTGGCGAAAGTATGATTTTTACCCAGACGGGCTCCTACAACTTTGATTCCAGCGATCAACCAATACACGACCTCCCCGCAAGCAGCGCTCAGCCCGTCGTACACGTTGTCGTTGATTCCGTTTCGGCTTTTTTTACTGACACGGCGCAAGTTCTCAACACCGAGGGCTCAGATCACCTGGCGCTGACGAATCAAAACGAATCGCATATCTGGCGGGAAATTGGGACCTTTGGCGGCGTCCCAGAGCCTTCGAGCCTGGTGCTGCTAGGTCTGGGAGGCTCGGCGCTGGTCGCTCGCGCGTGGTGGCGACGTCGACTTGCCGCGAGGAGTTAATCGGGCCAGAAAAGAATCCTTGATTTAAAACCACATACCAGGGGGCATCAGATATTGATGGGACTGGTGGAGCGCGACGAGAATCGGTGATGTCCCCTTTCCACTCCTGTCGTTCCAGGTACAGACTCCGCCGATGGGCAAGATGATTCAATCCGGGCGATAGCGGCGAGGCGGGTGCGGAGTAGCTCAAGGGGCGACTCAAAAATAACTTCGGCATTTTGATTTCCCTCACCCCGCCCTCTCCCAGAGGGAGAGGTGTTTGCGGACGAAGTTATTTTTGAGTCGTTCCTAAAGTCCGACGAATTCAACAATCTGCCAAGGTGATCTATTGAATGCACGATTCATTGTCGCGGCTATTCCGGCAATCCTCGTCGGGCTTATTGCGGCGCCTGACGTGCGTGCGTCGACCTACAAAGCCTCTGTCAGCGGGGCTGGCACTCTCATGGATTCCAATCCCGTCAGCCTCAGCAGCAGTTTCAGCGTGCCGGCGGGCGACCTCGACCAATTCGGCCAGAACCCTGCCCAGATTTGCTTCCGATTGGCCGTTGCCATAGGTGGCAGCCGTATCGAACCAGTTCACGCCCGAGTCGAGGGCCCGGAGAATCGTCTCGCGTTGCGCGTCGAGCCGATCCCCAACGAGCAGTTGTGAAACCGGGCCGGCGCCAAAAGATACGGCCGAAACGGCGAGCCCCGTGGATCCCAGCGTGCGATATTCCACGCCGCCATTGTGAGCCCGCTCAGATGTTGACCGCACGGGAACGCGAGCACTGAGTCAGATCGAAAAAAACTGCCTGCCTGTCGCTCCGCTGCCCGAAACTCGGGGTTGAAGATCCTTGCCGTCTGGTTCCAGATGCCCCCGGGCGCGCGGTCTCCGGGGCCTGCCCGAAATGCATGCCGAGGTCAGGCGGGCCCTCGGTTCACCTCGACGGCTAAAGCCTCAAGCCCATCGGCGGCCCGATTCCGAGTCAACCTACCCATAATCGGGGACTCTCTCTCGGTTCTTGCTGGCCCCGGCGAACAACCGCATCGCGGCAAGCCAGCAGATTGCGACATGGCAACATGGGCGTCTGTCCACGTTGTCCATTTGCCACCTGCGAGACGGCTTCGAGTCCATTTTTGGCCTGAATTCTTCAGGTTATTTGCTCGGCACGCGATGTGCGTTGATGATCCGCCGTGGAATTCGCAGCCGGAAGGGCACCATCCCGCGATTTGCTTTTTTCGACCTATCGGGAGCATGGCATGGAACGGTTCATCAACCGACCACCGAGATATAGATATGATGGTCCCACAGCGATCGAATATATGATCACGTTAACCCTCATAATCGCCATCTGTGTGAGCGCGATAAGATCGGTTGGGACTAAAACCAATACGTCCTTCTCGGCCACGGCCACTTCCATGGGCAGTTGAGTTTTTTCTTGCCATCTTTCTTCACAATTCTGGCCCGATTGACACCGACTTGGCGGGCTTGATCGAAGCCCGGCCGGCACTTCGGGTCGCGGTCAAACGACGCATCGTCGCCATCGTGCGAGGCGAGTAAGCGTTGGTGGCTACCCGATGCAGGGCCGTCTGGTCGAACGTCGCAGGAGCGACGAATCAACCATCCTGGCAGTTTTCTAGCCGATTTGTCCAGCGCGGCCGTTTTTGGGTAGACGATCGGCGCCGCCAGCTTAACAGACCCACGAAAGCGGTGGCGGCCAAAACCCAGCTCTCGGGCTCCGGCACATTGGCCCCGGTCGTGTTTGCTCCCGGCGTGGTGCCGAAGACAAACGTGACGGCGCTGATTGACGAACCGGGCGTCACTCCCGCCGCATGGATGACGAACGTCGCCATGCCAGCCAGGAACGGATTGTGTGGACGGTTGCCAGCGATCGAACCATTGGCATGTGCGTAAGTTGTACCGCCCGGCGGACCGAGCAGTGTGTGGGCGGGACCGATCGCGGTTCCCAGAACGTTGAGGGAAAGACTCGAATCGTGCGTCGCCAGAGACCAACCGGTAGCGACCATCAACCCGTCGGTGAACGATTTGTCACCGTGGACGATCCGCTCCAAGGCTGAGCTGGAGGTCAGTGTGCCTGAAATCTGCCCCGTGCTGACGGTGAAAATGAGTCCCGAGACGTTCTGCACAACCGAGATGGGATTCGATTCCAAGTTTTCAAGCTCGATCGTAATCGTGTCGGCGCCGGTCGTGAACGTGGCTTCGGCGGTCACCGGTTGTCCTCCGGCGGAACTGTTGGCGGGCACAAAATAACTAATCATGCCCGCTCGTGCCGCATTGGGCGCGCTAGCGAAAACGGCAACGCATGCAAGCGCTATGGAAACCATTTTGCTTATTGGGCTGCTCATTGCCATCTTCGTCTGCGTTTGTTTGAAGCGTTAAAATCCAGAATCAGAGCGGGCTCGGGGATCGGTCAGACACGCGGAAGACCGGCCATTGCGGCGATTGCGACCTGCAAGCGCGCACTCAAACCGTGCGAGTAGCTGTCGGAAATGTCGAGAGCAAGAGGGCGCCGAGGCGCGACGCGACTAGACCGCGTTCAAGAAGCTCTCAACAAAGAATCATTAGCGAGTCTGCAACCAGCAGGCCACTTTTTGAAGGGAGTCCAAATGACCAACTACAGTATCATCAGCGCTGCCCACCTTGTCAAGGATATTGGAATCTCCGGGGGGGGTTCCCAAACAGGCGACGCCGAATCCGACGCATTTTTTCGGCCGATTCCGGCCGGGTTGACGCCGATTTGGCCGCTGTGGTGGATTCATGGCCGACGCGGCCCCTGGCGGTGCGGAAAAACATTTTGGCGCTGGCGACGGAACTAGGCGGGAGGTACGCCTATCTGCGAATTTCTTGGGGTCACTAAAATGCTGGAATGGAATCGACGTTTCCAAGCACGGGCGAAAATGCGAGCTTGTTTGATCTCCATCCTGCCAGCGTCGGGAAATCGCCCGCCGGCACTCACTCGGCCCGAAGTTGAATCAGACCGTGCGTTTGTTCGCGGGCTGTGACTTCGAAAAGTTTGGCGAGATCCGCCGCGCCACGAGGACCGATCGCAAACGAGGAGCCCCGCAGCGGACACCCTGGCAGTTGGGCTAGCAATTCCTTTCATCAACGCCTTCAGCGGAACTTTCATCCGGCCAGTTGCATCCCGGCTCGCTTTCGCTCACCGGTTCGCAGCGTTAGGCGATGACGACGCGCTCAAACCGGCGCATAAAGAAGGCTCGCAAGTCAACGACTCACAAGCCCGAATGGGCGGCACAGGACTCGAACCTGTGACTTCCACCGTGTGAGGATGGCGCTCTAACCAACTGAGCTAGCCGCCCGGGAACTCTTTTCCGTGTCTGTTGCGGTCTGTTGTCGGCTAGACCTGCGCCTGGGCCCTTATACCTTTGCCGAATCACTGGCACCAGGATTGTGATTGGCAGTTTCAGTCGGCTCATGAGAGGGAAGCTCAAACTTCGGCGCCGTCGGCTCATCGTGATCATCGGCGCTGTAGGGCCGCTGCTCAACGCGAGATGACGGTTGCGCGTAGGTGGCCGCATCGACCTCGCTCTTAATGTCGTTGAGCCCCTTCTTGAACTCGACGATGCTTTTCCCCAAGGAGCGGCCGACTGACGGCAGGTTCTTGCCGAACAACAAGACGGCAATCACCGCGAAAATCATCATTTCCAGTGGACCAAGCCCGAACATCGTAGCACCTCATATCTGTGTATATCGGTTCGCGCCGCAAGCCGCAAGGGGCGAGTCCGGCGCGCGAACTGGCTAGCTTTTCTGGGGGTGATCTTTGTCGTCCTCGACTCCTTGAACCCCTTTTTTGAACTCCACCAATCCTTGGCCCACCGAGCGCATCACGCCCGGCAAACGGTTGCCAAACAACACCAAAACAATCACCGCGAAAATAATGAGCTCGAGCGGTCCAAGGCCAAACATAGCAGCGACCTGCGTGTTGAAGGTGGGATTGACCGAAGCCTGGTAACGGTTACGGAATGCTTCGAGCAAGGTTCCAGCGCAGCGCCGTGGCAAGCGCAAATGCGATGAACCAAACCGTTACCATCAATTTTACTGGCGGCTGGCGTAGTGTCAAACGAGCGCGGGCGTGATAATGCGTCGCGCCGACGGCTTATAGCCCTATACGGGCCAACTACTTAACACGACGCTCGCGGCCGGCAGCCTCGACAAACAAGGGCAGGAATCGGTAGTAGACTTCCAGACACAGCGTGGAAAGGGCCGTGCTGTAGGCGCGGCCGCCATAACCGCCCCAAACCGGATCCGGGTCCCAACTGCCGGCCAGGTCGCCGGCCGTGCGCTGGGTCGCCATGAGCGTCTTCTGCAACGCTTCGTTCCATCGCCGCCACGGCTCGCCTTGGGCCTGGTACAAGGCGAGGGTTGCATAGTACCAATAATAGAGATTCGGCTCGCCCACGCCGGGCATTTCTTGCAACAAATAGCCGCTGGCCTCGTCCAACGTGGCGGGCGCATCCACGATGCGCAAAAACTGCCGGCAGACCAGCGCCTCGGCCGTCATCGAGCGACTCGCCGACTGATTGGGAAACGGACGATAACGAGCCAGCCCGCCATTGCGGCCAGCCGCCACGCTCTTCAAAAACCGCTGGACGCCATCTCGCGTTTCCTGTGGAATCGCAATGCCGGCCAGCTCCGCGCTTTTAAGCGCCATGAGTTGCCAGCCGAGTTGGCTCGTATCCCCGGATTCGCCAGGGTTATATCGCCAGCCTCCAGAAGGGCGATGTTGGGCCGCGATGGTAAAGCCGATCGCTCGCCGCACCGCGGACTGGAGGCGCTCGTCGCCACTCATGGCATATGCCTCGCTCAGCGCGCAGGTGGCCATCGCGTGACAGTACATTTTTTCGTACATGTTGGTTGACGATCCCAGGTTTCCGTCGGCTTCCTGCGCGGTGAGCAAAAACTCGAGTCCTCGTCGCACCGTCATTTGATGGGGGCCTTGCAAATGAGTATATCCCGCCGCCAAAAATGCCAGCAGCGACAGACCGCTGATGCCGGTGTCGGCTTGGGAACCCGCCCCGAAACGATTTTGACCATCGGTGCCTCTGCCGGCCCCGCCTCCCAAGCGCCGCGCTTCCCAGCGACCGCTGGCACTTTGATTGGCAGCCAACCACTTCAGCGCGGCCATGACCCGCTCTTCGCTGTCCTGCGTGGCCCCCAGCCCCTTGGCCACCTGAGTATGATTGCCCATCCGCCAGCTATAGATATTGGGCATCGCCTTCGCTTTGCCGCCACCATTGGATTGTGCGCCGAGGCCGCCGCCACCGCCCTTGTCACGATCCACGCCCGCGACTGGCACCAACGGCGGAGTATCGCCCGCGGTATCGGATCCTGACTCGACGGCACGCGCATCGCTTTGACGGGGTGATTTTGAATCGGTCTTGGCCGGACCGCTGGTTGCGTACGAGGCGTCGGCAGGCTGGGGCTGTTCCGGCGGCGGCACGGAATCGTTGCCAGGGACCTCCTTAAGGCCCGGCATGTCGATCAGCTCGGGTTTTTTGAGAGACGGTCTGGCCAACAGTGGGTCATTACGGGTAGCAAACACCGGCGGTCCGGCATCGTCGGCAGGCGGAAGGTCCGGGGGTTTAGCGTGCGGCAACGGGGCGGGGGCCTCGGGCTGGGTTTGGCGCTCTGGTTCAGGAGTGGCGGGCAATTCGGCCGCGCTCGGTGTCGGCGCCAAGTTGGCCGAAGCGGAATCGGGACCCAGGCCCGGCCCGTCGCCGGCGATGGCGTTCCAAGGCTCCGGCCCGTGCGATTCCGTGTCTTGCCCAGCTTGGGCGGAGCTGTCGATCAGGGCCACTTGAATCCCCGTGCCGTCGGGCGAGCCCACGGTGGCGGTGACGATGTTCACGGTCGTCGTATAAATCCCCAACAGCAGATGCGCCACCAACGACAACACGACGCATTTTCCCAGCGGTTGCGATTGGCCCCAGCGCGTGCGAATCAACAGCAACAGGGCGATCGTCAACGCGACCAGCCCGACCCAGACCACCCAGCGGACGATCTGCGCATCCAAAAGCGCCGCGAGCAGCAGGGAGGAACTAACGTCGTACATGATGTTTTTCCGCGTGGGCAAGGTCGACGGAAATCGCCAGATCGGCTATTTCCGCCTGTTTGCAGGCGTTCAGCACGTTGGCAATCGTCTGAAAGGTCGTGGCCCCGTCGCCGCGCACGACAACTCCCAGCGCTTTATATTGTCGACGAGCCGCCGAGAGCCGGTCGGTAAGTTGATCGAGCGTAACACTCTTGTGATCCAGCATGATTTGTCCGTCCCGGTAGACGTTGATCACCTTCTTTTCGGGCGCTGCGGTCAATGCGCCGCCGGGTTTGACCTGCGGCAGCTTGAGCTCGATCCGCCGCTCGGATTCGATGAATTTCGTGCCAACCATGAAGAAGATGATCAACAGAAACAGCACGTCGATCATCGGCGTGAGGTTTAACGTCGGAATGTCTTCGAAGTGGTTTTTCAGCGGCATGGATCGGGCTTTTCGGAAGGGCAGCGGAAAGAAACAAGGGGTTCACGGCCATGGCGCGTGGAGTTTAGGCGGCCGGCCGAGGTTTGGCTCGCGCTTTGGCCTGGCGTTCGTCGTGCAGCGATTCGGCCGAAATCAGCCCCACCAGCTCCTGGCCAAGGGCGTCAATCTCCATCAACAGGCGTTCCACGCGGCCCACGAACAGCAGGTAGAAGCACAGCGCTGGAATCGCAATCAACAGGCCGGCCGCGGTGCAAAGCAGGGCCTCACTGATGCCGGCGGCCAACATCTCCGTGCGTCCCATGGCATCGGACGTCGAAATGGCGTCGAACAACCGGATCATGCCATACACGGTCCCCAGCAAGCCCATTAGCGGACTGATCGTGGCCGCGGCGTTGAAGAGGCGAATATATCGGCGCAGTCCCCCCGAGACGCGTTCGCCGGCATCGATAATGGTTTGTTCCAATTCCACTGACGGCCGGCCCCATTTCTTCACCGTCGCGGCAAACACGTCCGAAACAGGGCTGCCGTTTTCCTGGCACAGCTCCAACGCCTGTTCGCGGTCGAGCTTGGCTTCGCGCACCTGGTGCAAAAATCGTTTCACAAACGGCCGGGGAATGACACGGCCGCGGCGCAAGCTGATCGCCCGTTCGAGCACAAACACCAACGTGATGAACGAACAGGCGAACAAGGGAGCCATCATCGGGCCCCCTTCCTTCAAAATCTCAAACAGGTTGCGGTTCGAGATCGAGCCGCTGTTGGCCGACTGGTTACTCGCATCGATCGGCGCTGACCGTGCCGCGCCTTCTGCCGGTGCCTGCGCCAGCAAGTATGGTGCGCTCGTCAAGAGAAGCGCGAAAACCACCACGATCGATGCAAGCCACGTGGGGCGAACCGTCGATTGAAACATGAAATCCAATCTCCTGATAAAGGATTCGGCCGCCCTTAAGAGCGACTCGTCCAACTAATGTTTACTGCAACTTCGCTGCGTCCGACGTGCGTTGCTGGGCGACGGTCATGCGGCGCGTCGCTTCTTCGTCGAACTCGCTCGTGGGATACGTTTTGAGCAGCCGCCCATACACGTCGGCGGCCGATCGCCATTGGCCGAGCGATTCGTGGCACTTGCCCGCCTGCAATAGCGCCGCGGCCTGCCATCGCGGAAAGGGATACTCTTTTTCGACCGCCAGGTATTCAGCCAGCGCGGCGGGGTAGTTTTCTTGATGAAAATAACTTTCGCCGGTCATCCAGCGGGCCATGGCGGCGGTTTGGGTTTTGCTCCCTTGCGGAGAACGGATGACCTTGGCGTAGGCCTCCCGCGCAGGTTCGAATTCGGCTTGAGCAGCCAGGCATCGCCCTATCAGATAGTCCACTTCGTACTGCTGCTCGAAATTGGGGAATTGGTTTCCGATGATGTGCGCGATTCCCAGCGCCTGACTCCACTCCTTCAATTGCGCCAAAGCCTGAGCCCGGCGGAGCTCGGCCCCGGCCGACCAAGGCTCGTCGTGCCCTTTGGTCTTGGTGGCCAGATCGGTCAATCGTTGCGCGGCTGCTTCATAGTGGCCCTGTCGATAGCTGGCTTCGGCCATCAAATAGGACGCCGACAACGCCAACTCGCCATCGGGATCATTCTCGATCAATTGCAAGAGCGGCGGTTCCACGGCGGACCATTGCTGGCGGGCCATCGCCATGCGGCCCTGCAGATGCCAGGCGTGCTGGCGGAGATTGGCCGCCGTGTTGGGCTGGGTCAGTTCGGCAAGGAGTTTTTCCGCAGCCTCGTATTTTTGATTGGCCACCGCCCGTTCGGCCAAACGCAGCGCCGCGTCGGCAGCAAAAGGACTCCGCGGATGATCTCGCCGCAAGCGTTCGAACAACTCGTCGGCCGTGGCGGGCTGTTCTTCGCGCACCAGCCACGCCCAGCGATAAAGGGCCGCGTCGAGTTCCGAAAAACCAGGATGCTGTTGGACCAATTTTGCATACAGTTCGATCGCCTGCGCCGGCTGCTGAAGTTGGTCGTGCAGCCGGGCGGCGCGCCACAGCGCCTCGGCGGACCGCCCGCTCGTTGCGTGCTTGTCGATGACCAGGTGGTACATCGCCAAAGCCGCGTCGAGTTGGCCAAGGTGCTCCAATGCTCGGCCGCGCATCAAGGCCGATTCGCCCGCCTGTGGACTTTGCGGATCCTGGTTCAGCAGCCGATTGAAACCGCTTTCCGCGCCGGCATAATCACCGGATTTGAACTTGCACCAGGCTAGCCCCGACAGTCCCCTGCGAATCGATTCCGCGGAATTCTCGGGCGTTGCCAGGGACGCGAACAGATCGCTCGCAATCCGCACCTCGCCGGCGGCAAAAGCCGATTCAGCTAATTGATAGCAAGGTTCGGCAATGAATTCATCGCGAGGTTTGGCGGCCCGTAAGGCGGACAGGATTCGATTCGCCTCGGCAAAGCGGCCGAGCTTGGCCAGGCACATCACCAGCGCCGACTGAGCTTCCGTCCGCAGGTCAAGATCGGGCTTTTGCTCGGTCAGTTTAGGTTTAAGGCAGCTCTCCAACGGCTCGATCGCCTCGGCGAACCGCGCAAGCGCGACGAGCGCGCGTCCTTTGGCTAGTTCTACCTGCGGCTCAAGCGGGCTCTCGGAAAACTTCGCCGTAAACTCGTCAGCCAGTCGCACGCACTCCTCGGGTTTGTCTTGCAGAGTGGCTATCCGCAGTTCGCCTAACAGACAATCGTCCGACCAGGAGCTATCCGGCCATTGAGCTAACACGCGCTCAAACTCATCGCGAGCCGCCTGGTATTGCTGGCACTGCACGAGAGCGTCGCCAGCGTGAAAGCCCAGCGCGGGGCTCAAGCGATTTTGCTGTCCGATTTTGGCCCCAGCCAATAGCGTCTTGGCTGCCTGCTCCCACTCCCCCCGCGCCTTCTGCGAAAGCCCAAGCCAATAGTGCGCTTCGACGCCCAGCGTTGGATGCTCAACCAAGGTTTGCAACGATGCTTCGGCTTCGCGATAGCGGCCCAATTTGTACAACGCGTAACCGCGGCCCAGACGTGCCTGGTCTTCGAGGGTGCTTTCCGGAAACTTCGTCGCCAACTGATCCAAAGTGGCCAAAGCGGCCAGGTGATCGCCTTGCGCATTTTCCACTGTGCCCAAGTGAAACATTGCCTGGTCCGATAGCGGACTGTTGGCGTCGATCAAGGCGCGAAACCCACCGTGGGCCTGGTCGAATTGGCCCAACTGTTCTTGAGCCTCGGCCAGTCCCAATCGACATTCGTCGACCAGTGGGCCGTCTTCGAATTGCGCCAGCGACGCGAAAAAAAGATTCTGCGCGGCCGCGCCTTTTCCATCCTGCAATTCCAGGTTGCCCAGATAGGCCAGCGTGTAGGCGTTCAGTTCGTCGTCCGGATATCGATCTCGAAATGTCTGCAAATCTCGCCGTGCCGCCAGCGGGTCGCCCGCCAGGTAGGCCGCCTCGCCGCTGCGAAACAGGGCTTGGCGCGCGTAGCGATGTCGGGGATCGCGCCGCAGCAGTTCACCGAACTCAGCTCGAGCCTCGGCGTAGCGGCCTAATTGGGCCAGGGCTTCGCCGTAGAAGAAGAGCGCCTGGTTGGCGCGAGGATGATCCGGCTCGGTCGTGAGCAGCTTTTTGAATTCATCGCAAGCGGCTTGCCATCGCTCGGCACCGTAATGGCCGGCCGCGAGCACAAACTGATCGTCTCCCGCGCCGGCTTGAGCCGAGCCCGGACTGACCAGCACGCTCAGAGCGAGCGCCAGCACGAATCTCCGCACGATAAGACGCATACAGCCCGGGCCATGCTATTGGGGGACGATTCCCTCGATTTTCCGCGGCAATAGTAGCGACGTTGTCCGATAGCTCGCAAGCCCGTTTCGAGCGGCATTTCAAAACTCGTGGCGACTTGGAAAACCAAACGCATCGAACACGCCAGCTAGCCAAGTTGGCAACGGCGCGCCCGATCAGAACTGACTTTGGGCGCCCGTGTCAACATTGCCCACCATGTGGAAGTGGTTGTGGTCGATGTAGATCACTTCTTGTGAATCTTCGTCCCGCAACGTGTGCGGAACCGGCCAGCCAATGTGGGTAACTTGCGTGTAATAGATTATGCACTTGTAATGTGCATGGTGCTGTTGTGCCGGACCTATCAACGGATAGAACCGCGGCGGATCGACGAAGTCGCCAATCTTGGTTTTTACGATGCGGACATTGCTCCGTTGGACTTCGTGCAACAGAGGCAAACCGCCTTCGAGCGGATGGGCGCGCTCCAGAGCACGCATGATCTCGTCATCGCTGGGCGGATCGAGTGCCACCGCCGGCCCGCCCGAGGTCAACGGGCCAAGGACCGGCACCCGATCGTAGCGCTCCTTGACCCAGTACTCGTCTTCTTTTTTGTCCATCCAGTAAGGGCTGATCGGGATAGGTACGCCGAACACGCCCAAGTTCGGACCCGAAAGTCCGATACAGCCAACGCTGGAAAGCATGGTCAAGCCCAATAGCGTCATTCCCACGAAGCCCGACGTCTTACTTCCCATGACAGATCCTCGACGGATGTGACCCGCTTTGCCTTTGCACGGCCCCCAGCTAGCACAGTCGAAGTTGCCCGAGACGCGTATGAAATGCGCGCTCGGCGCTCGACCCGACCGACGCTAGGACCTAGTTATCGTGTGAGTCTGGAGCAAACTTGCGGGTTTTTCCGGTTTTGTCGAAAAAACCGGCCCGGGGGCCAAAACCTGCCGATGTCGTGCGGCGCGACTGAAACGCCAGAGCCCCGTCCAGCTTATAGCAAGCGGCGGGGCTCTGGCGATTTCCTTTGCAGCGTCGATATCTTGTCACGCGCCGCTAGTGGCTAGAGCGATCGTGGAAGTCGAGGAACCACCAGCCGTCATCCCATTCCAAACTTACTTTTCGCCAGCCCAGTGGCACTTGCGGATAGGGATAGAACGGACCAATGAACGGAAAGGCGGTCGGCGAATACTGCTTTGGATAAGTCAAGGCAGCGTAGTTCGGATAAGCCGCGTAGCTGGGCCAAGCATAGTTGGGCAAATGCGGCTGATCGTAGGCCGCCGGAGCAACCGCGCCGCCCGTGCCGGGAGCGTATGTCGGAATCGGACGGGCCATGTTCGCATGGCGCGCCGCCAGGCGATGAAAACCGGCCGGCACTTCGCCGTCTGCTGGCGCCGCTTGCTGTTGCATTTCAAGACGCTGACCGTCGCCCCCAGCAAAGTCGGCGCTAGTGGCCGACACGCGGCGAGCCGATGCGCGGCTACTAGCAACTGCCGGCGATGGAGTTCCCAGGGGTTGCTTGAGGGTCGTACCGGCAGCCTGGGTCACCGTCAGACTGTTGACGATCTGCTCCACCCCCTCGATATCGCTGACGACCTGCAGCGCATTTTGCATCTGCTGCTGACTGGTGACCCGGCCGGAGAGCCAGACCGTGCCGTCTTTATACTTCACGCCGACCGCGTAATCTTGCATTTTACCGCTGTCGCGCAACACCGCGGCAATCTGCTCGGCAGCGGCCTTGTCTTGCCGTTCACCACCGAGTGCTAAGGCGGGCGCCAAAGCAGTGATCGTGGCGATCGCGCAGCTAAAGAGAATACGTCGCATGTCCCCCCTCCTAATTGAATTCGAACCCGTCGTGATCTACCAGATTCGGATCGTCGGGTCCTCGGCCGTTGCGCCGGAAACCCTCTCAGGACAGGCGGTTGGTGCTGTCCTCTGGTTTCGAACGATCCAAGTTTTGCTCCGAAAACCAGTCTCTTACCCGGGTTGCTTGCAGATTAGTTTTTGGTGGATTTCGCTGCGGAAGCACTCACCGAAGACCGTCTGCGCATGCTCATTTCCGGCAACTCGCCTGACTATAGGTGTCGGTTGCCGATTGGGCCGAAGGGGAGCTTTTTTCCGGCTTTGCCGGCTTTTGCGAAAATTCGGGCGATCGGTGCCCGCAAAGGATAGCGCAAAAGCGATTTCCCGGAACCGGTTTATGGAAAAACCATGGCGGCCGGGAGCCTTTTCAGGGCGTTTCGGTTGGCGCTTCAGGCCGGAAATCCCAGACGGCACCCAAGACCATCACCGACAGTGTCATGCCGGAGGGGAGCCAGTATTTGGGTCCAAGCGCCAGCGAGGCCATCGTGGTCAGTCCGATCAGCCCCAAACAGCCCAAAAACAGCCGCTGACAACAAGCTTGGCGCCGGGAGCCCTCGCTTAACCTGGCCAGCCACGCGCTGATAAGGCCGGCAATTTGAATTGACCCCAACCCCCATAGCAATAAAGAAGCTTCTAGGTACGCCATTCGCTTTATTCTCCTGAGATTCCCTTCACAGATAGCTCAGCGCCAAATCCTCGCAACTCTTCCTGAGTTGGCGTGTCGCTTGCGCCGCCGCCTTGTTGCGACTCGCGTGCCAAGGGGCGGCCATTTCAACCGGCAGAGCTGCGTATTTGCGCTAAGGTATTTAGTAAACAGCGATTACAACTTGACGACCGCAGGTCGCCTGCGCTGAGCCTTCAGACTTTCATGGTCCGAGGGACCGGTGGGCGCTTGCAAATTTTTCAACGACCGAAGCGGCCGAATGGTGGCGTTATGCGCGGCAGGTGACGACTTGCGCGCATGATTTCGCGTATCGTCGTGCGCGCTAGCTCGTTGCCTGAAATCACCAATTTGGTGAAACGCTTCACTATTTTGGGGTAGTCGCTGCTGCGCACACAGCCAACGGCAAGCCGCTTGCGCAACAAAATTATCTGCCACGCGAAAAAGTGCGATGCCCGAGTTGAAGTCCTGGAAGTGCTAGCGGGCGTTGAACAAAAGCCGTGGAAGGAGTGGCGGTATCTGGTCGAGCGGGCCCCCGAGTACCCCCTTGTGGATGGGCCACTGAACCGTTCGGCATGGCAGTTGCCAATTTGCGCGTCGGCTTGTTTAGGGAAATGCCCCAATCGTGCAACATTTAGGAGAACGCCCGTGTACGAAACAAAAGACGATCTCGAGGATCCAGGCAAAGAACGTCGCCCGAAAAACTTTCTCTTCCGCGCTCCTCTTGCAGCGCGCTCAACACGCCGCGCGAAAAAGTCCAGCAAGGCCGGCAAGGCCGGCACTCCAGTCGGTGGCGCTCACCAACGCCGTAACAAACACTGGAACTGGTAGCACCCAAGCTGCCGATTTCTGGCGGATGGTTTGCCGTCGCCTTCAATGCAAAAGGCCGCGCAATTTGCGCGGCCATTTTTTGGGTGGTAGGCGTAATCGATCGCTATTTCAACAGTGTTTTCAGTTCGCCGTCGAGTTCATTGGCCCGGATATTCCGGTTGACGACCTTGCCTTGTTTGTCGACGAGGATCATGGTCGGCAAGTTCATGATGCCCATTTCCACGGCGAAGCGGTTTTCCAATCCGCCTTCTTCGAAGAGTTGCGGCCAGCCCGGATCGTTTTCCCGCAAAAACTTCAGCATGTCCGCTTTGTTCGTGTCCAGGCAGACGCCGACGACTTCGAAGCCGCTCTTGCCATATTTCGACCGCAGTTTTTCCAAAAGCGGCATGTCCGACGTGCACGGCTCGCACCAGGTGGCCCAGTACTGGATCAGCACCACCTTGTTCCTGACGGCCGCGAGGTTGAAACTCTTGCCGTCAACCGTTTTGCCCGAGAGCGGAATACTCCTTCCGACCGATTGCAAGCGCAACTTGGCGCCGACGGCCTTGCGATAGGTCGGCGAGTTGGGAAAGCCTTTCTCGATCGCGCCATACCATTTCAGGGCTTGCTCGTCTTCACCGGCAAACTCCTGCGAGATCGCCAGTTCCAGCATGGCTTCGGCCGAGTCGGGATATTTATTGGTCGCTTTGACAAAGTTCTCCAAATCCTCCACCCACTGGGTCTGAATCTTCTGGAAATCGGCCGTCGGCACCGACAGGGCCTGGCCGTGCTCGGCGAACATTCGGCGGAATTGCACGTAGCAAGCTAGCTCGTCGTCTTGGGGATCGGTTTTGAGGTTTTCCTGTAGGGTCTTGAGTTTTTCGACGCCCCCCGGATACGCCCCCGATTGCACTGCCGCGCTGACCGTATCGGCTAGCTGGCGATACCATTGAATGCGCAGTTCGCGGCTGTCAGCCTCTTTGGCCAGCTTTTCCAGTAGCTCGGCGCGCTCCTCGTGCTGTTGCGGCGTGGCAGCACCGCTGGCATCGAGCTTTTGGAGCTGTTTCATCAGTTCTTGGGCCCGATCGCTCGGCCGGCCGGCTTGTTGCTCGGGCCGATCGGTCCGCTGCACGGCAAAGAAGAAACTCTTGTTTTCATTGTCCGCGGTGTTTTCGTCGGCAATCACCGGCACGTCGATCAGCCGCCAAGCATCCTTGACCCGCACCAACGTGCCCAGTGTGATCGGCAGCGGTTTGCCCGCGGTTTCGACCATCGCGGCCACGTTTTCGTAGACGACCAGGTCGGCGGTCGATTCCTCGGTTCCGGCAGGCACCAGGCCTGGCAGATTGCCGCCAAACGAGACCCACTTTGTCTCGGGAGTAAATTGTTTTTGTTGGGCCGCTAGGGCGTTGAAGCCGCCGGCCGCCGCGGTGATTTTTTTCAGCAATTGCTCGCTCTTGGCCTTACCGATGCCCAGAGTCTTGAGCTCCTTGGGTGTCAGCAGCAGGCGTTCGAAGCGGGCCCGATCGCGATCGCGAATGGCCGCCACGACTTCGGCACTGACTTCTTCGGCGGAAATGGACTTCCACGAGTCGATTTGCTTGTCTTCGTTCGGGTCCTCGCCCCAGCGGGTGCCGGCAGTATTGAACCACCGATATTGGTCGGCGGCTTCATTGAAGTTGGTATCGATGTCGCGATAGACCTCGACACCGTCCTTGTAGTAGCACCACTGGTCGACTTTCTTGTCGCGGTTGGTATCCATGAATCTGCGCAAGATCTGTCCGCCAGCGTCGCGGATGACCCAAGTCGTGTCGTTGTCCGCCAGCTCGATCGTGCACTTGGCGAGCTCGCTGCCCGAGGGCCGGTCGATTTGCACGTCCTTTTGCACGGGCTGAAGCGCCTTCAAAACTTTTTCCGGGTTCGGTCGCTCGGCGCCAAACGCGCCGCCGCTCCAGACGAGCGACGCGGCGAGAGACGCAATCACGCGGGACCTGCTAAGTTCAATGGCCATCGAGCAATTCCTTGGGCTCAAATTGTTTGCTTGCGAGCGCGAAGATGCTGCGCTGAATTATCTTCGGCTTGCGGCGCAGCGAAAGTGAACTTGTTCCGATTCTCCGGGGTCCAGCGATTGTGCGGCTCGAGCAAACCGACCGCGTTGGTCTGACTTCGGGTGCCTCTGCTTGCTTGCCAAACAGTGCAAGCAGCACGGGGCGAACAGCCATGCCCGGCACTCTACGCCGTTAACCCTAGAACGCGAACTGTCGGGTGCCATACTCACGCTTGCGTGAGTGTGTGGAAAACCCCGCTTGTGCGTGGCAATTCCGCGGCCGCCGCTCGGAAGCCAGGCAAGCGAGGGAAACAGCGTGTTATACTTCAACGAATTGACAGCCAGCATCCGGCACCTAAAATACGCTATTCCTCAGGGGCGTCACCCCTTTGCCCCGGGCGCATAGCTCAGTTGGTTAGAGCGCGTCCCTGATAAGGACGAGGTCCGAAGTTCGAATCTTCGTGCGCCCATTTCGTTTGCCTGCCGGCAACTGTAGGTCGAGCATTCCATGCCTGACAATTTCGTCTGACCTACGATGGTGGCAACTGGGGACGTAGCTCAATTGGGAGAGCACCGCCTTTGCAAGGCGGGGGTTGAGGGTTCGAGCCCCTTCGTCTCCACTTTTCGTGGTCCTTGCGTCCGCAGGCAACGTCTCGCGTAACGGAACGGGACGATTGGGAACTTTCGGCGATTCGCCGGGTGGTTCCAGAGGATGTCGCCCTCCTCCGGAGGCGCGCGCGACTCTTCAACGCCAAATCGCGGCTAGCTCGTCCGTCCCGACGACGGTGCGTTCCCTTTCGCCAGCATCCCGTCCAACTCGTCGACGAAATCTTGCACGTCCTGGAACTGGCGATAGACGCTGGCGAAGCGGACGAAGGCGACCTGGTCGAGTTTTCTCAAATGCTGCATCACCAGCTCGCCAAGATAAGAACTTTCCACCTCGGGTTCGGCGCGGGCGTGGACGTCGTTTTCGATGGCCACGACGATGGCTTCGATTTGCTCGTCGCTGATGGGACGCTTCCAGCAGGCTTTTTCCAGGCCCGCTCGGATCTTTTGACGTTGGAACGGGGCGCGGGTCCCGTCTTTCTTGACGACCTTGATCGTCCGCTCTTCGCTGCGCTCGAAAGTCGTGTACTGGCGGCGGCAAGAGAGACATTCGCGCTGCCGGCGGACGGCAAACCCCCCCTCGCCGCTGGAGGTTTCCAGCACGCGGTTGTTGTCTTCGTGACAGAAGGGGCACTTGATCGAATCGTCGCTGCGCTCGTAGGTGTTGTAGCGCGCCTGGCAGGCCAGGCACTCGCGACGGCGGCGGATGGCAAATCCGTCGTGGCTGGCGCGCGAATCAATGACCCGATCGTTATCCACTCCGCAACTAGGGCACTTCATGTTGAAACCAGGGCGAGCGGTTCGGCGCTCGAAACCAGCACGGCAGTCTGACGGCAGAAGATGTTCTCTCCTATAATACCAAGATCATGCGGACCGACCAGCGGGTGATCGTAAAATTTCGATCGCTTGGTCAACGTGGGCCGAATCGAGATTCGTTCCAGCGACCAGAGTAATCCGAACTTCTGGGTTGAGGGCGTGGAGAACGTGGAAGAAGTGGCGAAAATGATGGACCGAGCGCGTCGCGCCGAGCGGATCCGCCGCGGAGTGAGCGTCGAGAGTCTCTCGCCCGGTGTTTCCGGCAATTGACGCGGACCTACTCTTCGTCCGCCTGTTCTGACTCGTTTAAGTCGCGCGGCGAATTGTTCTGGGCGTTTGCCGTCCCGTCGGCTCCCGCCGACACCGCGCTCCAATCGCGACGCTGGCGCGAGCTGGCGATGTTCATCGCTTTGCGATACTTGGTCACGGTGCGTCGGGCGACGGTCAGGCCGTGCTTGGCCAATTCCTTGACCAAATCGTCATCGCTCAGAGGATGCTGCTTGTTTTCGTGGTCGATGATTTCTTGCAGCTTCAGCCGCACGGAGTCCCAAGCGACTTCCTCGCCGGCGGCGCTTAGGGTGCCGCCGCAGAAGAATCGCTTGAGGGGAAAAATGCCGCGGAGAGTCTGAATCCATTTGTCGTCCACTGCCCGGCTGACCGTGGTCACGTGTACCTTGACCTTGTCGGCGATTTGCTGCATTTTCAAGGGTTCGATCGCCTCGGGCCCTTTGCTCAAAAACTCGGTCTGGTGATCGACGATGGCCTGTGCCACCCGGGTCAGAGTGTTGCGGCGTTGCTCGATCGATTCGATCAGCCATTGGGCCGAATTGATCTTCCGCTTGATGTACTCGCGCGTCTCGGCGTTGGCCTCGCCACTGGTCAACAGCTTGCGATAGTAGGCGCTAATGTACAGCGTCGGCGTGCGGCCGTCTTCCAAGCGGACGCGGTATTTGCCGTCGTCGCCCAACTCGACAAACACGTCGGGCGTGACGTTAGGCACAAACGCGTCGGTAAAATTCGCGCCCGGCTTCGGATTCAGTTTGCGGAGCTCGACGAGCGTCTCTTGAATGAGCGGAATCGAATAGCCCGTCTTCCGCTCGATCACCGGCAGCCGGTTATGCTCAAGATCTTCCAAATGTCCGGAGACCAGCGTCTTGAGTTGTTCGTAGCGGGGCATGCCAGGCGTGAGCTGCAAGAGCAGGCATTCGCGCAAATCGCGGGCGGCCACCCCGGGTGGGTCGAGCTTTTGCACCAGCGCCAGCGCTTGTTGCGCCAGGGCCAACTGCTGGGGCGGCGCGTCGGGCTCGATGATGTCCTCGAGCCGCGATTGTAGATAACCGTTGGCGTCGAGATTGTAGATGATCCGATCGGCCATCGCCCGCAGCTCGGAAGTCAGGTTGAACCAGCCGAGCTGATCGTGCAGGTAATCTTGCAGCGACTGTGGGCGAGCCACCATGTTGGCCATGGCGTCGTGCTTGCGGGCCCCTTCTTCTTCGACCCGCGTGCTGGACGGGCGCGAGCGCTCCTCGAAGTGGTCGGGCCAGTCCTCGTCAATGTTCAGCAGGCGCTCGAAATCGTCCAGGTTGTTTTTGGTTTCGTCGACGACCAACTCGCGCTCTTCTTCGCTGGGCGCGTTGGGGTTTTCTGCCTCGCGGGGCTCTTCGGGCAAGTCGAGATCTTCTTCCGCCAGGTCGAGAACGGGATTCTCTTGGATCTCCTGCTCGATCCGTTCTTGCAACGCCATGATCGGCAACTGCAAGATTTCCATCGACTGGATCATGCGCGGCGCAAGCACCTGCTTTTGAACCATTCGCAGTTCTTGACCGAAGGAAAGTCGCATGAGAGTTGATTTTCAGGGTTTATCAGGAAGTCGATCGCCTACGTTCGCGCAAGCGATCCTCGAATATTAAAACTTTTGGCGGCCCGCGAGGGCATCCGCCAAAATCTCCTTATTAGCAAATTCTAGCACGCTGCCGGTCGTGATGCCGCGAGCCAAGCGGGTGACTTCGACCGGCAAATCGGCCAGCAAGTTCGAAATATAGAGCGCGGTCCCGTCGCCCTCCAAAGTTGGATTCGTGGCCATAATCACCTCGCGAAATCCTCCTTTTCGCACCCGCTCGATCAACGATTCGATAGTCAATTGCTCGGGGCTGATCCCGTCCAATGGCGCGATTCTGCCCAACAGCACGTGGTACAGCCCGCGATACGTTGCGGCCTGCTCCAGCGCCATTAAATCCCGCGGCTGCTCGACAACGCATAGCTGCGTCGACTCCCGTCGGGGATCGCGGCAAATTTCACATTCTTCCTGCTCCGTCAAATTATAGCAATTTCGGCAATAACGGACGTTTTCTTTCACGCTCTTGATCGCGTCGGCCAGTGCCGCCGCTTCCGACTGGTGGATCCGCAACACGTGGTACGCCAGCCGTTCGGCCGACTTTTTGCCGATGCCCGGCAGTTTGGCAAACTCTTCAACCAGTTTAGTTACTGACTCGCTTAACAACGATTCGTTTCCTCGATAGGGTTTCCGCCGGACGTGGCGGAAGTCAGGACCTCCGCGGAGGATGGCAATCGACCGCGGAACTGGGCGCCCGATTGGCGGCGCTTTTCAGGAGGTGGGATTACCGGATTCACCCCCCGAAAGCTGTGCCAGCATGGCGTTCAGGCCCGGCACGTCAAGGCCATCGGCCATGGACTTCATCGCCTCGGCGTGCAGCTCTTTGGCTTTGGCCAGGGCCTGGTTGACGGCCCCGGGCAGCAAATCCTCGACGAGCTCGCGATCGCCCGAAGTGATCAGCGACGGGTCGATTCGACAGCGGAGGACTTCGCCTATGCCGTTGGCTTCGACCGTGACCATTCCGCCGCCGGAACTACCTTCGACGCGGCGTGTTTTCAATTCTTCAGTGACTTGCGACAGTTTGCCGCCCATTTGCTGGGCCTGCTTGACCAACGAACTAATGTTCGCCAGGTTTCCTAGTCCTTTGAAGAACACGGTAGGGTCCCTCGTCCAAAACGATTTCAATTGCTCGGGCGTCAATCGCCCGGTTCTTCGATTCGCACCAGTTGGGCATCAAAAAGCTCTCTTGCCCGGCGGACCAGCGGGTGCTCGGCTTTCGCCGCCAGGCGTTGCCGATGGGCCATGGGGCGTCGTGCCGCGAGGCCAGAGGGCGTTTCATCCTCCAACAGTACAAAATCGATTTTGACGTTCGTGCCCGTCGCCTCGGCCAGTGCCGCTTCGATTTTCGACAGCACCTCGGGCCGCTCGCAAAATGCTTTACAGGAAGTATACTTCGCTTGAAAGGTAACGACCAGTCGATTCGGCACGCGAAATGCTACGGACTCGCACCGCGAGGCATTTTCTTCCAGCAGGCCCGAGAAGTCCGCCAGGACCTCCTGCCAGATCGCCAAGACGGTTTCGCTGGTCAGCGGCTGGACGTGAGTGGCGGAGCGTGTTTGCACTTCCGGCTCGTGTTGCTGGGCGGTGCTCAGTTCAGCTTTTTTTTTTGCGGCTGGCGAGACTGGATTTACGGCCACGGCGCTTCGCCCTGGTCCGGGGCGGGTCGCGGCGCCTTCGCGCGGCGTGCCGCTGCGCATTTGGGCAATTAAATCGGCCAGCTCGTCGAGGTCTTCCAAGTTCGCAATTCGCACCAGCGCCATCTCGGCCAGCGTGCGGCCTTGCGTGCTATAGCGCATACGAGACAGTGTCTGGTCGACGATCTGCATGATGGCCAGAATCGTTTCCAGCCCGAGCTGTTGGCCGGCTTTGACGAGCTGCTCGTGCTCGGCCGGCGAAGTGTGCAAGAAGGTATCTGCCGGACATCCGACCGCGGCGGTCATCGAGTCGCGGAAATAGCCCAACAACTGCTCCAGGAGTTGACCGACGTCGACGCCCTCGGACAGGGCGGCATCCAAATCGGAGATCGCCGCCGCGGCATTGCGCTCGACCAGGTGCGCGACGAGCTCCGAGAGCCGCGCATCGGCGGCGGTGCCCAACATGGTGTGCACGTCGGTCGTGGTGATCCGCTCCTCGCCGAACGCCAACAGTTGCTCCAACAGCGACTGGCTGTCGCGCATCGAGCCACCTGCGCGACGGGCCAATTGGGCCAGTGCTTCGGGATCGGCGCTGACCCCCTCGGCCGCCACGATTTGTTTCAGCCGCTCGATGATCGACGGCAACTGGATGCCGGCGAAATCGAATCGCTGGCAGCGCGACAAGATCGTGATCGGGATTTTGGTCGGCTCGGTGGTGCAGAAAATGAACTTCACGTGCTCCGGCGGCTCTTCAAGCGTCTTGAGCAAGGCGTTGAAGGCCTCGCGGGTGAGCATGTGGACTTCGTCGATGATGTAGATCTTGAATCGGGCCCGGCTGGGACGGATGTTGACGTTTTGCCGCAATTGGCGAATTTCGTCGATGCCACGATTGCTGGCGCCGTCGATTTCCAGCACGTCCACGTCGCTGCCGGCACTGATGCTCTGGCACATGTCGCATTGGTTGCAGGGCGTGGCCGTGGGGCCGGATTGACAATCGAGGGCCTTGGCCAAAATGCGCGCGGCCGAAGTTTTGCCCACGCCGCGGGCCCCGGTAAACAGATAGGCGTGTCCCACGCGGTTGGTGGTGATAGCATTGGTCAACGCCCGGGCGACGTGCTCCTGACCGATCAGTTCGTCGAACGTTTGCGGACGGTAACGACGAGCCACCACGACATACTGCCGCGAGCGCTCGGTTGACGATTCGTCGGGCGCAAAGTCCGAGTCAGAGTTTTTCCCTTCCGGTGCAGCCATGTTGGCGAAAGATGCGAGGATTGGGCGATCAGGAGAAATTCCGTCGGCATCCGATGAGAGACCCGTCGCACAAAGAGATGACTGCTTATGGCTGCTGACTTTCGTCCCTGACCAGGTTCACAGGTCCCCATTGCGAGGGCCTCTCATGGGAGGCCGAAGGAGCAGATGGAAAAAGTTCTTTGTACGCTCCCCGGCGTTCGGCGTCAAAGGCTCTGGGAAAGCATCGGGAAGTGTTCTCTCTTGTGGACTGCAATTCGGCTGGGTATTTTGGCGAGGTTGACGAAAAAAATATCCTGCAAGTTCGACTAACGGTTGCGGTCGCACATGACGCGCCGCGTTCTTACAGCTTCGTAAGCCGATTGGCCGCGCTATTTGGGGGGCCGGCATTGCGATTTTTTTTTGCCGCACCGAGATTTTTCAGGTACCTCGGCAAAGAAGTCTAGACCCCGCCAAATTCCAAATGCGTAGAATGGAGTAGGGATTACTCCCATTTTGCAAATGGTTTTTTAGGCAAAGGCACTAACCATGAGACTTCACGCTTCGCAAATCATGACAGCGCTGATGGCGGCCTTGATGTTGTTGCCTTGCACGCCGGTATTCGCACGCGGCGGTGGTGGCGGTGGCGGCGGTGGGGGCGGCGGCCACGGCGGCGGCGGCGGCGGGGGCGGCTTTCACGGTGGGGGCGGCGGTTTTGGCGGCGGCGGCGGCTTTCACGGCGGAGGTGGCGGTTTTGGCGGCGGCGGTGGCGGCGGTGGATTCCGCGGCACCACGGGCGGTATGTCTCGCGGCGGAACCTTTGCGGGCGCAGCCGGTGCCCGCGGCGGCTTTTCTGGCGCGCAATCGGGCACAGCCAACACGTCCAACTTCATATCGCGCAATTTTGGCTCGCAAGCCAACCTAAGCAACCGCTCCAACTTTTCGGCGCGTACTTTGGTCGGCACAACGTCCGCCAAGGCCGGACTCGGAGCAGCCGGAAGTGCTAATTTCGTGTCCCGTAACTTTGCGAACACCGGCAGCCTCGCCAATGCGACCCGAAACGCAAACATCAATCAAAACTTGAATGTCAACAGGAACCTCAGTAGCAACACCTTCAACCGTGGTTTCAACAACTTCAGCGGCGTTACCAATCGGTTCGTGTTTATACCGTTTGGCTTTGGTTTCTGGCCGTTTGGATTCGGCTTTGGCTGGCCGTGGTGGCTGTGGGGAGGCTATGGTGGATGGGGCGGCTACGGAGGATATGGCTACGGGGGCTATGGCAATTACGGGTACGGCAACTACGGCTATCCGTATGACACATACGCCTACGCTGGCGCAACTCCAACCGACTCGGCTGGAAATCCTGTCGCGGCTACCGAGCCATCGGCCGACCGGACACAGAGTGCGGCGGAGTTTATCAGCCGTGGGGAACAGGCTTTTCGAGCCGGGCAATACGAAAACGCCGTCCGAGATTGGCAACATGCATTAGTTGACAATCCAAATAACGGCGGGGTGGTGTTGTTGATGGCCCAAGCCTTGTTTGCCCTGGGCCACTATGACGAGGCCGCCGGGGCGGTGCAGATGGCCATGCAAATGCTGCCCGACAGCGAATGGGGCAACATGGTGAAGAACTACACTCAGATCTACGGCAACATCGGGGACTATACGAACCAATTGAAGGCGCTCGAACATGCTCGCGACGCGAAGACCGACTCAGCGCCGATTCGGTTCCTGTTAGGTTATCACTTCGGCTACCTGGGCTATCCCAAACAGGCCGTGCGTGAGCTCGACAAGGCCCTCGATCTGATCCCGCAAGATATGGGATCGCAGAAACTACGTAACATCTTTGCCGTACAAGCCGGTTTGCCCGCTCGGGCTCCGGCGAAGATTCCGGAACCGACACCCGGCACGGGGCCAGCGCCTGGCACCGGACCAGCTGTTCCGACACCACCGGCCGGTGGAGCTGCTCCCGCGGGAACACCGCAGAGCCCAACCGCCGCGGGGACGGACGTTCCGTCCTAACGGCTTTTACATCGGTTATCCACCTCGCACCGTTGCTCCTCTTGGGAGCAACGGTGTTTTCGTATTCCGGATTCCGCCGCGATCCATTGGCATTTCGTAGCGTCGACCGATCGTGGCCGCGCCGGCGACCGCCTCGAGCCGGAACAAAGCTGCGCTCGCAAAATGCCAGCGGCACCGGTCAAAGTAAACACGAATGAAAAAAGGCTCTATCGGCCGGGCGTAACCAGGATTTTTTCCGCGGCGGCGCGGCCCAGAGTCGTCTCTTGCCCCTCCACGCTCACGGTGACAATGCCCGCCTCAATCCGATTGGCGACGACCTGGCCGGCGGTGCCCAGGGGCAGACCGGAGTTGCTCAAGAAGCGCAGAAACTCGGGAGATTGATCGATCACCCGCGAAAGGCGGAATTTGTCGCCGACGCCACACTCGGCCAGAGTGCGGCTGGCGGGTATTTCGAAGGAACCATCGGAGCGGGGGATCGGGTCGCCGTGCGGATCGGCTTCGGGACGGCCCAAGAATTCATCGATGCGGTCGATCAGACGGTCGCTGACCGCGTGTTCCATGTGTTCGGCTTCTTCATGCACTTCGTCCCAGGTCATGTTCAATGTCTTGACCAGGAACAACTCGGTCAGCCGATGCCGCCGAACGACCCGCAAGGCCAATGCGTTTCCCGCATGCGTCAGCCGCACGCCCTCATACGGTGTGTAGGTGACCAGGTTGCTCTCGCTGAGCGTCTTTAGCATGCTGGTGACGGTCCCTGGCGAGACTCCCAACGCTGATGCCAATTGACCCGTGGCTGCCTGGCCGTCTCCAGACAGACAAACTTGAAAAATCGTCTTGATGTAGTTCTCAACCGTTAAACTTGCCAAAGGGCTAACTCCACTGGCGATGACTAGACGTGTGGCTACTTGGGAATTGTAGTCCAGCCTAATTTACCTGACCACGGATCATGCCACGAATAGATTACAAATCCGACAGCAAATGGCTGCCTGACGGGCATTGCATGCCCATCCACGACGGGCCATGATGATCGATCGGTTTGATCCGCTAAGAGTGAATCAACAGCCCCCGGGGTCGCCGGCCTGGCGGGAGCAGCATTGGGTGAACTTTGGATTTAAACCTGCGAGCCGCCGAACTTTGTGAGCGGATGATGAGCGATAGCCATCGGTTGCGCATTGCAGTCGGGCAGAGCCCCTGCCGCGCACGGCTGATCGATTGCGGCATCCGAGCAGAGGGCGGCTTGGAAGCGGGCCGCCGGCTGGCGGAAGTTTGTCTGGCCGGTTTGGGACGCGTGGAATTCGCACCGGCGGCCCATGAGTTTGATACCGGCCTGGCAGTCATGGTCACCACGGATCATCCGGTGGCCGGATGCATGGCTTCCCAGTACGCCGGTTGGCGGATTACCGGGGAAGAATTCTTCGCCATGGGTTCGGGCCCCATGCGGGCATCGGCCGGCAAAGAGGCCCTCTTCGACACGATTGGAAACCGGGAGCAAAACAACGCCGCGGTCGGAATTTTGGAGGCCGCCGGACTTCCGCCCGATGAAGTCTGCCAAGATCTCGCCCAACAATGCGGAGTCGCTCCGGAGAATCTAACTCTGCTCGTTGCGCCCACGGCCAGTTTGGCCGGTTCGGTTCAGGTCGTCGCGCGAAGTGTCGAAACGGCGCTGCACAAGTTATTTGAGTTGGAGTTCGATTTACGGCGGATCGTGAGCGGTTCCGGGGTCGCTCCGCTGCCGCCTGCCTCGGGTAACGACCTGGCGGCCATCGGGCGCACCAACGATGCGATCCTCTACGGAGGCGAAGTCATGCTGTGGGTACGCGGCGATGATGCGAGTCTGGAAGCCATCGGCCCGCGGGTGCCGAGCGGGGCTTCGGCCGATTATGGCCAGCCATTTGCCGCTATTTTTGAGCGCTACAATCGCGACTTTTATCGCATCGATCCGTATCTGTTCAGCCCAGCGGTCGTGAGCTTCGCAAATTTGGACACCGGCCGGACGTTCCGCTTCGGCCACACATTGCCCCGAGTGATTCACGAATCGTTCGACATTCGGCAGATTACCGCTTAACGCAATTCCATCCGCCCAACTTTGGCACGAGCTGCTCGCCGTCCTCACATGCACATCGCAGTCTTATGCACGAGCGATAGCTGGTATCTGAAAGATCTGCGGCGTGCGGCGGCCGAACGGTTTGAAATCACGCCGGTAACATTCCGGCAACTGGCCGCCGAACTCGGCCCGGCGGACATCAGGTTTCCCAGCGGACGCGTCGATTTGGCCCGAGTCGATGCGGTGCTCGTTCGCACCATGCCGCCCGGTACGCTCGAGCAGGTCGTGTTCCGCATGGACGTGTTGGGGCGGCTGGAGGCGGCGGGCAAAGTGGTCCTGAACCCACCGCGCGCCGTCGAAGCGGCCGTCGACAAGTATCTGGCCAGCGCTAAACTTGCTCAGGCCGGCTTACGCACGCCGCGCACCTTCGTCTGCCAAACGATCGACGATGCGATGCAGGCCTTCGAGCGGTTGGGGGCCGACGTGGTGCTCAAGCCGCTGTTTGGTGCCGAGGGCCGCGGCATCGTCCGGCTCAACGACGAGGCGTTGGCCGAGCGGGCCTTCGGCCTGCTGGCTCAACTCGGAGCGGTGCTTTACGTGCAGGAATTCATACCCCATGATGGATGCGACCTGCGCGTGTTGGTGATCGGCCAGCGGATGTGGGCCATGCGGCGGCGCAATCCACTCGATTGGCGAACCAACGTCAGCCGTGGCGCCACGGCCGAACCGGTGGAACTCACGCCCGAACTGGCCGATTTGGCCCGCCGGGCGGCGGATGCGATCGGCGCCCCCTTGGCCGGGGTCGATCTGCTGCCGGGCC
>JACQFF010000132.1 GCA_016200205.1 Planctomycetia bacterium | reverse complement strand
GACGATCAGAACGGCCGCGACGACCGCGAGAATGCCAAGTACGGCCCACTTCAAGAATTTGAAGAATCGCCTCATAATGTGAAATGGACCTTATCGTTGGTTAACTCATTGAGAAGCTGCTCGTACCGCGAGCTGCGCGGCGCATTCGTGCTGCGCTTTGACGTCCATGCCGATGACAGTTGCCGTTGAATCCATTCGCCGGTTGCCGAGTCAGTGATCGAAGTGACGGTTCTAGCCACTTCGGCGACAGCGCTGGGAATAGGCACGGGACCGTACACGCGCATTTGCCACCCTTCCTCGGCGCGCCAGCACCACACGTTCAATCCGACGCCGAGCGCCAGGCTGGCTGCGACGGCCAATTCAACCATCCGCTCCCAGCGTGGCGTCGACTGGCGGGCCAGTTCGCGGCTAACCGCAGTGAGCGCACGGGGCCGCAATTCGGCCGGCGCCCCTTGGGGCATCATGTGCTGAAAACCTTCTGGCAAGTCGTCATTCATGACACTTCCTCGACAACAAGTCTCGAAGCCGCCCGATGGCTGTTCGGTAACGCGTGGCCACCGTTCCTGACGGCAGGCCGGTCACGTCGGCAATTTCACGGAGCGTCAGGCCAGCGGTTGTTTTCAAATTCACGATTTCACGCTGTTCCACGGAAAGCCGCGCTAAAGCCGCGGCCAGGGTTTCGGCCGCTTCACGCTTTGCAAGGTCGTCGCTGGTCGCATCACAATACAAGTCGGCGGCATCAACGATGGCATTCCCGCGGGCATCGCGTGCTTTGCTGCACTCCGGCAAGTTTTTGTCGCGTGCGAGCCAGCCGCACGAACGTTTCTTGCAATACGTCGTCGGCATCGTTCCGTGAGCCTAGCCGGATTACCAAATAGTGGTGCACCCGGTCGGCACAGGCGTCGTACAGCTCGGCAAACGCTGCCTGATCGCCCCGGGCCAGTCGCTCCGCCAGGTCGCCCATCGTCGCTCCACGAGATTCGTCTATGGAAATGACCACCGCCGAGCGCGTATTTATTGGCGAAAGTTGCGTCTTGGCAATAAATCGGGGCCATTAAGACTCAGGGGGGAGCGGCAAAGTGATCTATGATTTGATAGACTTGGCGGCTCACAAAGTCATCCGAGATCCCCACTTGCAATCCATTTTATCACAATCCGCCGGACCGTTGGCGCTGGCCTTGCTGGAGATTGGCAACCTGGCGCCCGCACTGTTGGTAGCCGATCGCTGCGCCAAAGCGGCGGGCGTGCGGATTATCGGTATCGAAAGCGCCGATAGCGCGGCCCAGTGCATCAAGCTGATCGGCTCGCCCGGCGATGTGCGCGAGGCGGGCGAGATAGGGCTGGCCTTGGGCAGGCAAATGGGTACCACGGCCGAACTGGTCGTCATGGCCGCGCCAACCGAAGCCACCCAAGCACTGGCCACTCAGCCGCCAGCGTTCAATCCATTGTTGGGAATTTACGATTCGAGGGTTCCACGGGAAGATCACATGAACAATTCCGACGCGATTGGACTATTGGAAACACAGGGACTCGTGGCCGCCTTGCACGCCACCGACGAGATGCTCAAAGGAGCGGCGGTCAGCCTGGTCGGCAAGGAAAAAATCGGCGCCGCGTACGTCACGATCGTCATTCGAGGCGACGTGGCGGCCGTGAAGTCGGCCATCGACAGCGGCAAGCAGACCGTCGAGCGGCTCGGCGGCAAGTTGATCATGGCCGACGTGATCGCTCGACCGCATCCCGAACTGGCCGCGCTGCTGCCGAAGTAAACGAACCATGCCGCCCGAAATCGAGCGGCATGGTTGGGCTTTCGAGATTCTCTTTTCTGTTACCCGTCAAAATCCTGGTCTTAGAACGTGTCTTCAAATTACGCGACCGGGAGGGCGAGGCTCCTGCCGAGCCTCTACTTCCGGTGCAAAATCGGCTCAGCGGGAGCTTCGCCCTCCCAAATTCCAACGTTCGGAACGTTTTGAAGACGCGTTCTTAGTAGCGCGGAACATAAAGACGCCCGAACAGTCCGCGCCGCACCGGAACCACCGGAGCATAGTAAGCCGTCGTCGCTGGAGCGTAGTAGGCCGTGGTCACTGCCGGAGCGTAATAGGCTGTCGTGGCGGGAGCATAATAAGCCGTCGTCGCCGGAGTGTAGTAGGCCGTCGTTGCCGGCGCGTAGTAGGTCGTTACCGGAGTCGGCGCATAGTAGGTGGTCACCGGGGCAGCCACCGTCGGCGCGTAATACGTCGTTACTGGAGCAGCCACCGACGGGGCATAGTAGGTGATGGTCGGAGCGTAATACGTCGTGGTCGGAGCGTAATACGTGCTGACAGGCGCGCTGGGCGCGTAATAGGTCGTCACGGTTTCCGGAACGACGTACACCTGGGCGTGGATTGGAGTGGCGAGCCCAACCAGGCCAAGCGCCATTGCAACTGGGATGAGTTTTCTCACGGTCGGTGCTCCTTTGTTGTGTCTTTTTGCCGCTATTTAACTCTAAGCGAAAGGTTTTTGATTTTCAACGCCCCAGACCGCTTGACATTCGGAAAAAAAGCACGCCGCCGTCAGCGTGCTCGATTGGGAAAACCGGAGTCGCGGCGTCGACCGCTAGCGGTTGTTGTCGGCGGGCAGCGTGATCGTGAAGCGGGCCCCTTCGCCCGGCGCGCTGTCGACATCGATTAGCCCGCCATGCAGGGTCACGATCCGCCAGCACTTGGATAGCCCGAAGCCCAGCCCACGGCCCGCCTCGCGGCCCGAGTAGAAAGGATCGAAGATGTGCCGCCGCACTTCGCTCGATATCCCCGGACCATTGTCCGACACGGTAATTTGCACGGTCTGGCGAGAAGGGCAAGACCCTGCGGGCGCATGACAGCTTGATGCGATTGTGGAGAGCGCCACTTCGACGCGCCCGCCGGTCACGAGTGCTTCCAGCGCGTTGACGCAAAGCGCCCGCACGGCCACGGCGATTTGCGTTTTATCGGCCCACGCGATGACCGGCTTCGCTGGAGCGGTCCAAACGAGTTGGGTCTGCTGCTCGGCCGCCGTGGCCGCGAGCTCCGCGAAGAGTTCGGACACCAGCGGCGCCAGATCGAGCTCGTCCCGTTTGGGCAGCGGCGGTCGGGCGAAGAGCATCATGTCGGCGATCATTTCGTGCGCGCGAAAGGCCTGGGTGTTGATCGCCGACAGCTTGCGCCGCCGCTCGGGATCTCGCTCTTCTTCGAGCAACGTTTGTGCCCGGGCCGAAATATTGGCCAGTGGATTGTTGATTTCGTGCCCCGCGCCGTACGCCAATTCTTTGAGCGACTCGAGCTTTTCGGTTTCCAGCATCTTTTGAAACTGCCGTTCGAGGCTTTCCATGCGGGCGAGTTTGTCGATGAGCGGCCTCAGGAGGTCGGCCTTCGGCAAGGACTGGAGCCATGTTTGGCTCGCCTCGGAACGTTGCGCGAGAAAGTCTTGCGGATCGACGTCGAGCGTCCGTCCGCTAACCGCGGGCCAATGGTTGACAATCTCAATCGCAAGCGCCACGCAATCAGCGGCCGACGAGGGGCGCTGTACCTGGCTGGCTCCCATCGCGGCCAACTCGTCCACGAGCCAGCTCGGGAGAAAGGATGCCCATTGCGGCTGCGAAGGACCGCCCCATTGCCGGGCGGCGTGCAATAGCCCGAGAAAACGAGCGCGCTGTTGATCCAGTCGCACAGCTTCGGCAATCCGGGCGGAGAGTTTCGCCACGGCCAGCGAGAAAGCTGCCAAATCGGCCCATTTTTCGACCTCGCCTGCGGAAATCGAGACTACGTCCTCGTCGGCGGGCCGGCACAATTGTGTCACGGCCTGGTCGGAAAGCCACGCAGCCAAATCGCCAGCCGTGCGAATTTCGGCGCAGCCGGCTTGTGCGGCTCGACAAACGGCCCACAAGGCAAACGGCGCATCGTGCTCAAGAGCCTCGCGGAATTGCTCCAGCCGCTCGGCTGCGTCTTGGGTCAATAGCGCAGCGACGAGGTGCTCGGCGCTCCGGTCGGACAGCGGGAGAGTAATCACGCCGGCGGCGGCGACCAGGTTGGGCAGCAAACGCATGGGCAAACCCGTAGCGAACCAACCTGAGTTGCCAAGGTGGTGTGCGACTGGCGGCGTGTCCGCCAGTGCGGATTCACGAGCGGCCAAGCCACCCGCGGCACCCTACGCCGCTAACCTTCGAACGCGAAGCGCACCTGCTTCGTGCCGGCGAACTCTCTTTTCTGCCGAACGGGACTCGGCGTTCAACGGCTGGTCACCGCTTCGATGTCGAGTAACCCGCACATTCGTTCGATGAGGGTTTCCACTTCGAACGGTTTGTGGAGGAAATCGTTGGCCCCAGATGCTTTGAGATCTTCGATCTTCTCATCTTCGACCATGCCCGAAATGCAGATGATTCGCACGTCGTCCATCGACTTATCGCTACGAACCCGCTGGCAGACTTCCTTGCCATTGATGTCCGGGAGCATGACGTCCAACACGATCAGGTCGGGGTGATATTCCTTGACCATCATGCCGGCGTCAAACCCGTTGTTGACGGTGCGGACTTCGAAGCGGCCATCCTTTTCCAGCACGTCGACGATCAGTTCGACCAGTTCCTGGTCGTCGTCGACGATCAAGACCTTGCGTTTACCGCTTTCCAAGGCATCGGTGGGGATGCCGTTGTCTCGCATAAACGAATAGAGTTGCTCGCGCGGAATGCGGCGGAACCGGCTGCCCGGTACGCGAAATCCCTTCAATTGTCCCGAATCAAAGCAACGAATGATGGTTTGTTGACTAACTTTGCAGATTTTGGCCGCTTCGCCCGTGGTGAACACAGTTTTCATGGTTGCTAACCACCCCTCTCCCTAGCCGATGGTACAGGCTAGTCTAAGCGGGACTTCCGAGTGAGTTTCTCGACTTAAGAAATCTCCGGAAGTTCCTAATCCTCCATGTCACGCTAGACGGAACCTAGCCTTTTAGCTTGCTGCGTCCCTATTGATTGACCGATCGGGTGCTCTTACAGTCAGCAATGCCTTATGTATGGTTCCTGCCAAGATTACCGAATTTGCCATCCGGACCCATTATAGCCCTGTTCAAGAGCGAGTCAAGATTGATATTATCGCGGTAAGTCACAACCACGAAACCAATTACGTCGATCATTGAGAAATTGGCCAAAATCGCTCATCCCGCCCTTTGTATGTCTCCCAAAACACGCCGCAGGGCACTTCGACCGAACTTGCCTGTGCTTCGCAATGCGCAAATTCGCAAAGAGTTTCGAGCTGTCCACGACACGCTCGACGACGTCCGCGCGAGGAATCACTTACCGCCAAGGTGAATCATCAACAGCGCCACATCGGCCGGTGTGATGCCGCTGATGCGGCTGGCCTGAGCCAGGCTGGCCGGACGAACGCGCGACAATTTCTCGCGCGCTTCGGCGCGCAAATGCGCGATGCGCGAGAAGTCAAAGGCCTCGGGAATGCGCTTTTCCGCGAGCCGCTGTTGCCGGGCGATCTCAACGTCTTGCCGTGCGATGTAGCCGGCGTATTTCACATCGTGGCAGACCTGCTGCGCCACCGTCGCAGAAAACGCCGCCAGCCCCGCGTCGCGGACCACCAGGTCTTGCCACTCGATTTCCGGCCGGCGCAGCAGTTTGATCAGGTTGACTTCTTGCGAGCATGCCCGTTCGAGCGTCGCGATCGCTTGCGCAATCTCCGCCTCTTTGCGGACTAGCCGGTCCCAACGGTCGCGCTCAACCAGCCCGATCTGCCAGCCCAGCGGAGTCAGACGCCGATCGGCGTTGTCTTGCCTCAACAGCAGGCGGTATTCGGCGCGACTGGTGAACATGCGGTAGGGCTCATCGACTCCGCGCGTTACCAGGTCGTCAATGAGCACGCCGATGTAGGCTTGATTGCGCTGGAGCACAAGCGGCTCCGCGCCCCGCAGTGCTAGCGCCGCGTTGATGCCGGCCATTAGTCCCTGGGCCGCGGCTTCTTCATAGCCGGTCGTGCCGTTGATTTGTCCGGCAAAATAGAGCCCCTGGATAAGCTTCGTTTCCAGCGAAGTTTTAAGCTGTTGCGGCGGAGCATAATCGTATTCCACCGCGTAGCCATAGCGCATGATCTCGGCCCGCTCCAGGCCCGGCACGAGCCGCATGATCTGATCCTGTATGTCGCGCGGCAAGCTGGTGGAGATTCCGTTGACGTAGACTTCGCGCGTGTGGCGGCCTTCGGGCTCGAGGAACAATTGATGGCGGTCTTTATCGGCGAAGCGAACCACTTTGTCCTCGATCGAAGGACAGTAACGGGGCCCGCTCGATTTGATCTGCCCGCTGTACATTGGCGCGCGATGCAAATTGGCGCGGATCAAATCGTGCACTGCCGTGTTGGTGTACGTAATCCAGCAGGGAAGTTGCTGGCAGGTGATCGCATCGGTCATGAACGAGAATGGCTGCGGGTCGTCGTCACCCGGCTGCAATTCGGTTTGGGCATAATCGATCGTGCGGCCATTGAGTCGCGGCGGCGTGCCGGTTTTGAAACGTGCCAGCTCGAAGCCGAGTCGGCCAAGGGCGCCGCTGATACCGGCGGTCGTCCCTTCGCCGGCGCGGCCGCCGGGTGTTTGGGCTTCGCCGGTATGCATCAATGCTTGCAGAAAGGTGCCCGTGGTCAGAATGACCGACCGGCTCCAATAGATCGCGTCGCCCCGCACCCGCACGCCGACCATTCGCCACCGGCCGTCACTGGCTTCGGTGAGCAAGTCTTCGACCACCTCTTGCCGCAGCGTAAGATTGGGCTCTTCTTCGACCAGCCGTTTGATCTCGAACTGGTAGGCTTTTTTGTCGGCCTGGGCCCGGGGGCTGTGCATGGCGGGACCCTTGCGGCGATTGAGCAGCCGAAACTGGATGCCCGTGGCATCGATCGCACGGCCCATCGCGCCGCCCAGGGCGTCGATTTCCCGCACGATTTGCCCCTTGCCGACACCGCCGATCGCCGGGTTGCAGCTCATTTGTCCCACAGTGTCGCAGTTGATGGTCAATAGCGCGGTGCGCGCTCCCATCCGCGCCGCCGCCAAAGCCGCCTCGCTCCCGGCATGCCCGGCGCCAATTACCAGGACGTCGTAGTCGTACTGCGAACTTGCCATAAGACCCATGATAACCCGCCAGAACCCGGACAGGGAGGTAGGGCCGGCGTGGTTTTAATGGCGGCACGTATGCGAATCGCGCGATCAACTCGTGAGCGTGCCCTTGCTGCTCGGCACGCCGGGCATGCGAGGATCGATCTCGACGGCCATCCGCAAGGCGCGAGCGGTCGCTTTGAAGATCGCTTCGCTGATGTGATGGCTGTTGCGGCCGTGGTGCAAGACGACGTGCAGATTGCACAGGCAATTGGCCGCCGCGGCTTGCCAAAAATCCTCCACAAGCTCGCTGTCGAACTGGCCGATTTTCGGCGTCGGGAATTGTGCCTGAAACACGAGAAAATACCGTCCGCTCAAATCCAGCGCGGTCGTGACGAGCGTCTCTTCCATCGGCAGCGTGAAGTGCCCGTAGCGGCGAATGCCGGCCTTGTCGCCCAGAGCTTGCTTGATTGCCTGACCAAAGCAAATGCCCACGTCCTCGACCGTGTGGTGCTGGTCGACGTTCAAGTCGCCGGCAGTTTTGACACTCAGGTCCAGCGCGCCGTGCTTGGCCAACAGGGTGAGCATGTGGTCGAAAAAGCCGACTCCGGTGTCGACCTGAGCCTGGCCTGAACCGTCGAGGTTCAGCTCCAAGTCGATCTCGGTTTCGGCCGTTTTTCGTTGGATGCGAGCGGTGCGAGGCATAGCTAAATCATCGTCTTGAGCAGGGCCAGGCAGGCATCGATTTGGTCGTCGCCGCCCACCGAAATCCGCAGCCCGTCCCCCCAGCCCGAATAATCCATGTATCGGACCAGGATGCGATCGGCTTTCAGCTTCTCGTACAGCGGCCGTAGCGGCAGCGTGGGGTGGGGATTCCAAACAAAGTTAGCCTGCGAATCGACGGTCGCAAATCCAAGTTCGCGCATTGCGAACGTCAGCCGCTGGCGAGTTTGCAGAATTTTGGCACGATTTTCCGCCAGCCAGGCCTGATCGTCGATCGCCGCCGTGGCGCCGGCGATCGCTAGGGCATCGCAATTGTACGAGTCTTTGACCTTGACCAATTGCTCGATCAAATGCGGCTGCGCCACCAGAAAACCAAACCGCAGGCCGGCCAGCGCGTACGACTTGCTCAGCGAGCGCGAGACCATGATTTTTTCGTTCTTGGCGACCAGCGACAAGCAGTTCTCGTCGGCAAAATCCGCGTAAGCCTCGTCGACCAACAGCGGGCAGGGAAGCCGCTCGGCCAGTTCCAAAATCCGCGCTGGGCTGAGCACCGTGCCCGAGGGACTGTTGGGATTGGGCAGAAACGCCAGCTTCAAATCCTTGATCGGCTCGGCAAATTTATCGGCCAGCGACCAGTCGCTTTCGAACCGCACTTCTTCGGCTCCGGCGCCCTGCAACTGGGCCAGCGACTGGTAAAGGATATAGCTGGGATACGGCAGCCGAAGCCATTGCCGCTGGCCGACCAGGGCCCGCGTGACGATTGTCAAAATATCGTCGCTGCCGTTGCCGCAGAGAATCCAGTCGGGATCCACGCCGAGCACTTCGGCGGCCCGGCGGCGAAAACCATTCGCCATCGGGTCGGGATAGCGGCCCAGGCCCCGTTCAAGCACGGCCGCGATGGCTTGCTTCACCGCGGGCGAAGCCGGGTAGGGATTCTCGTTCGTATTGAGCTTGATGAACTTGCCCGCCTGCGGTTGTTCGCCGGGGACATAGCCGTCCATCTGCTCGATTTCAGGGCGGAAGTAGGACATTTAAGATTGACCCTTGGGCCCAGCCGGCGGTTCACCCGTTTTTGACAGCCGCAGCTCGACGCTCGCGCGGTGCGCCGTTAGCCCTTCCTTGTCGGCCATCACCCGCACGTCGCCGGCCAGGGCCGCCAGTCCGGCCGCCGAAAAGTGAAGCAGGCTGCTAGAGCGTAAAAAATCACGCGCCGAAAGTCCGCTCGAAAAGCGGGCCGTGCCGCCTGTCGGCAACACGTGCGACGGGCCGGCCGCGTAATCGCCCACCGCCACCGGGCTGTAATTTCCCAAGAAAATCGCGCCGGCATGACGGATCTGTCCCAGCAAATCTTCCGCCCGATCGATCGCGATGTGCAAATGCTCAGGCGCAATTTCGTCGGACAACGCCGCCGCTTCCGCCGGGTTGGCAACCAAGACCAAAGCCCCAAACTGCTCCAAGCTCTGCCGCGCCAAATCGCCGCGCTCCAGATGCGCCGTTTGCCGCTCGAGTTCTTCGGCCGTGGCATTGAGCACCGCTTCGCTCCACGTAATTAAAATGCTGGCGCCCGGCGCGTGTTCGGCTTGGGCAATCAAATCGGCGGCGGTGAAATCCGCGCGCGTCGAGGCGTCGGCGATCACGACGACTTCGCTGGGCCCGGCGATCGAGTCGATGTCCACGTCGCCGTACACGGTTTTTTTGGCCAGCGCCACGAACAAGTTGCCCGGCCCGACGATTTTGTCGACTTGCTTCACCCCCTCAACGCCGTAAGCCAGTGCCGCGACCGCTTGAGCTCCGCCCATCCGATACACTTCGCGGATACCCAGCTCGTGACACGTCGCCAGCAGGTCCGGATTATAGGCCCCATATTTCGTGGGCGGAGCGACCACGGCCAGTTCCTTGACCCCGGCCGCCTGTGCCGGAACAGCGGTCATCAGCACGGTCGAGGGATATGCCGCCGCGCCCCCCGGCACGCAAATACCCACCCGATCCAGCGGCAGATACCGCTGTCCCAGGAAACTGCCATCCGGCCGCGCCAAGTGCACGTCCTTGGGCAACACGGCCCGCTGGAATTCCAAAATATTCTCGCGGATGCGGCGGACTGTCTCCAAGAATCCAGGATCGGCCTGGCGATGCGCCGTCCGCAGCTCGCTGTCCGAAACGCGCAATGTGTCAGCCGTGATTTGGGCCTTGTCGATCCGGGCCGAATAGTCGAGCACGGCGGCCAGGCCGAGTGAGCGAACGTCGCCGCAGACTTTTTCCACAACCTCAAGTGGGCTAAGCGGCTCGCCAAAAACTTCGATCGTGCGGCTGCGGCCCGCTTCGCTGACGATGTCCCCGCGCGGGCCGAGCGCCTTGCGCAAGCGGGCCAGCGCCGCGCGGACGTCGGTCCGGCGACTGTCGATTCGTAGAATTTTGATCGGCGCGGAGCTCATGCGAGGTGGTTCGTCCGGGCAGCCGGCCACTGGTCATGCCCGCTGGGGCAAGATACGATTTGTTGTTTATCCCCCTCTCCCTTTGGGAGAGGGCCGGGGTAAGGGCCTTTGTTTTCTCCGTGTCGGCCCTCACCCTAACCCTCTCCCAACGGGAGAGGGCATTGGACACGAGCATCTATTTTGTCTGCTGGGGTAGCCGAGGAAAAGCCCTGCCCGTCAATGGAGCCCAGAATGCCTGCTAAAACTCTCGATTTCCGCAGCGATACCGTTACCAAACCCACTCCCGAGGTGTGCGCCGCCATGGCCCAAGCCGTCGTCGGCGACGACGTGTTCGACGAAGATCCCACGATCCATGCCTTGCAACGACAAATTGCCGACACGTTGGGCAAAGAGGCGGCCGTGTTCGTCCCCTCGGGCTCAATGTCGAACCAGATTGGCGTGCGATTGCATTGCGGACCCGGCGACGAATTCATCTGCGACGCCGGCTGCCATATCTACAATTACGAGCAAGGCGCCTACGCCCAGCTCAGCGGCGTGGCCGCCCGGACCGTCGAAGGGCAGGGGGGCGTAATGCGGCTGGAGCAGTTGACCGGCCTGATCCGCGGCGACAACGAGCACCTGGTCCGCACGCGACTGGTTTGCTTGGAAAACACCCACAATCGCGGCGCCGGCCGGATTCAACCTTATGATGTGGTCGAATCGATTTGCACTTGGGCGCACCGCAATGGCCTGGCGACGCATCTCGACGGCGCGCGGTTGTTCAATGCCGTCGTGGCCACCGGCATTGAAGCCCGCCGCTGGGCGCAGCATTTCGACACCGTGAGCGTCTGCTTCAGCAAAGGCTTGGGCGCCCCGGTCGGCTCGGCCCTGATCGGACCCAGAGACCTGATTCGAACCGCCCGGCGGCATCGAAAACTTTTTGGTGGTGGGATGCGTCAGGCCGGCATCCTGGCCGCTGCCGCCTTGTA
>JACQFF010000130.1 GCA_016200205.1 Planctomycetia bacterium | reverse complement strand
GCCTCGCATTCTTGTTCGCGGGTTCACGGCGCCAGTATTCGATCCGGTAGGGAAACAAGTCGTCGCAGCCCAAGTGCAGCACCACGCAGTCGGGCAAGTTCGGCGCCAGGTTTCGGGTGTCGGCCGCCGTGCCCGCTTCGATCTTGGCCTTTTGGTCGGGCAAGAGCTGGACCAGCCTGGCCGGCTTCCATTGGCCTTCGACGGTCCATACCTGCAGAGAGTCCAGCCGGCTTTCTGCCACCGGACCAAATTGGAACGAGCTTTCAAGATTCATCAACAGCTTGGGCAGTCCGCCGAGCGCCAACCACGCATTGCTCGGGAGTGCTGGCGGCGGCGATTTCGGCCGTGCGCCACGCAGCCGCGTGACGTCCACGCGACTCAGATTCTTCCGATCCGCGAGATCTTCGTGAATCCAGAGGGTCGTTCCATCGCAGATTTGCAGCATGCCGTTGGTCGTGGTCTTGTTGGACGCTTGCAATTTCAGTTCGAATCGCAGCAGCCTTTGGGGTCCCCTGCCCTGTTGCAGGTAAACGCCCGACCCGACCAACTGCCGACCCAGTAAATCGACTTGCTGCCGAAGCTTGGCGGTGATCGACGGCTGCGCGTCGACCGCCGCGATGGCGCGGCGCAGCAGTGCATCGCCGGAATTGCTGTCGTTGGGTGGGGCGGCCGCGCGGGGCACAGGCTTGAATCGTGGATTGCCCACTGGCAGCGGCTGTTGCGCAAGCGCGCCGTGAGCCAACCAGGCGAGCGCCACGCAAGAGAAGATGGGCAAGATGGAGTTCATTTCCCGGTTTTGACGGATTTGCCAAAGAATCGCATTGTAGGACGCCGACCAACAATAACATCACCATCGCTGGCCCATGGCTTCCGTGCGTGATCACGCCCAACGGGGTGACTCGCCAGGCGATGCGGGCCAGGAGTGGCACGAATTGTAAATCGATATTGGCCAAGGGTCTATCTCAGTCCAAATGCGGACGCGTGGGATGGCTGCTACGGCGTGAAGACTGGCTGATTTTCAGGGAGCGGAACCAGGCTGCCGGCCGGGAACGAACCCGAATTGCGATTTTAGGGGGGACACATGAAATCTCGCATGGCTTCGATTCTGTTGGGGATGACGATGGTTGCCGGCGGCGGCGGCTGTTTTCTTCATCCTCCCTACGGAGAGTACAACGACAACACGACCCTTGTTCCGCCGCTCGGCAAGTTCACGCACCGCAACAATCTGCCCCCGGCGCAAATGTTGATGGAGCCGGGTCCGGGCGTCGGCGGACCGGGGCCAGGCATCATGGCCCAGGCGCCAACCTTTTCACCCGTTGTCAGCACGTCGCAAGTCGCGTTTGTCAACCCCGAAGGGATGGCCGTGGCGTGGGATGTGCGTCAGCCGGGTGGCTTTGATTCCGAGCCGCTGATCGTGCCCGGTCGGTACAACTTTCCTCAGGGCGCGATTTTTCGTCTCAAATTAACCAACATTCCTGGGCGCGCTGGCGTGGAGCTCTACCCAACCCTGGAGGTTGGTCCGCCGACGCCGCGTACCGAGGCTTACCTTGCGCATAACGCCATCCCGGTGCAGTACACCGAAGAGGATTTCGACCAGGTGCTCTCCGGCAATTTTGTGACCAAGGTCATTTACTTGCCTGATCCGGAATTTCAGGAATTGGCTTTAGCCGGCGTCGAGACGTTGGTTAGCACTCGGCTTGATCCAGGTATCGACCCGATTGTCGAGGCGGACCGCCGCGGCGCGATTCTGGCCGTGATTCGCATCGGAAACAAGGATTTGGAGGTGCCGGGAGGTGAAGCCGAATTGAGCGGTGGCCATGGTGGCGGCCCCCTGCCCTTTGCGGGCGGCGGAATTGGATATGGTCCCGGCGGTCCCGGTCGTGGCCCGGGATGTGGTCCCGGCGGCGCATGCTTCCCAGGAACGACCGGCGCGATGCCTGCCGGTTCGCCGCCGTCGTTTGTGGCCGGCGTGACGGCTCCCGAATATGGAATGCCGATGAGTGGCACGCCGATCGGACTGCCAGGCCCACCCCACGTGCCGCTCGGAATACCCGCCGGATTGCAGAAGCACGTGATTGTCAATCACACGAAGAGCCACATTCCGCCTCCGACGAGAAAGTTCAAGATCGACGTGAAGCAGGAACCGGGCTTCAGCTATCCGAAGCCAGTGAGCCGGGTCCACATCGAGGAAACCACCCATGTGCCGCCGGTGATCTTCCGGCAGCCGCTAGGCGACACGCACGAGCATGCGGCCAACGTGCCCGACTGCGTGGATTGCGAATAGTCGGGAACGAAGAGGCAGTTTAGTGCCCTCTCCCGCTGGGAGAGGGCTAGGGTGAGGGTCCTGGGATTGTCGGCCAGTGCGCCCTCTTCCAGAGGGAGAGAGATTACAAACTCCATGACAATGGTCCACCAGCTCCGCGGCCAGGCACCACGCCTGGCAAGAGTTGCCAGTGCGATGATCGTAGTCGTGCTGATGGGGACGGGCCTTGCAGCGTCGCTGCGGGCCGAAGCCCCGCCAGTTCACTATAATCACGCCGGCATCATGCCACCGGGAGCGATTGGGAGCCAGCAACTTTTGCGGGGCGGACCATTGCCGGGATATTTTCAACCGGTCGAGATTCATGCGCCGCCAGGCGCGTTGATCTCGACCGCGTTGGCTGGCGAATTCGAACCGCCCCGCGACAGTCCCCTGCTGGCAGGCATGCTGATCGGTTCGGTCTATCGGCTGCGAGTGACCAACATACCGCAGCAGGAAGGAATGGAAGTCTATCCGACGATCGAAGTCATCGACCGTATCTATCCGCCGGTGGGCCAGGAGTTCAGATTTCCGATCCCGATCGAACTAACGCAGGAAGAACTCGAAATGGCGCTGGCCGGCAAGTTCGTGACCCGAGTCATCTACTTGGAAGAGCCCGCGGCGGCGTTGCCGGCCGTCGAAAACCCGAACCGGCAATCGTATTTTGAAGCCGGCGAGGGCGAAAATCCGCTCGAGGTCGCCGATAGTTTAGGACGGCCGATGGCGATCTTGCGCATGGGAGCTCGCGTCCCTGATGCCGAAGGTCCGGACGAAACGTTTATGTACGGCTCCCCTCCCCTGCTCAAGTGGAAACCCGCGGCGGCGCCCGTCATGGCGGCCAAGCCGCTTCGGCGCGGTGGGGCCAAAGTGAAGCAGGCCAGCGACGCCTCCAGGATGCGCAAGCCGATTTGGCGAGGGCCGACCACGCCATGAGACCCATCAAAACCGATTCGATGCAACGTCGCCTTTGGTTGCGCGGCTGGCGGCCGGGCTGGCTGGCGTTTTTAGTGCTCTTGTGTTCCTGCCGATCGGTGCCACAGGGAAAGATGCCCGTTCCGTCCACTGAAGACAGGGTGCAAAATCGGGCCGCTGTCGATTCGGTGGCCCAGGCGGTCGAGACCGTCGCGGGCGTCCCGGTCGAGCATGTGGTCAACCAGGGGCTGCCGATTCCCGTCACCACCGTTTCGCCCTGGGCTCCGCCGGGCATCGCCGGACCCTGGCCGCATGACGAGTATCTGGAAGATGGCGGCGATCGCGAGGTGCAAGCCAACATTGGGCCCGAGGGTGAAGTCCGCGGTTTGGAAATTGAAGATACCGTGATGGTCTACGATACGATCGACGGTCAGACAGTCATCGAGCCCAGCAATCGCGTGTGCCTCTATTCGCCGCGCTTCGCGGCGGTGCGAAAAGTCACAAGCGTGCTGCAGAACGAACAGCGCGAGCAACTCATCGGAGTCGAGCTGCCGGTCAAAGCCAATCTGCACCGGGAAGAACGCCTGGCCACGACGGCGGTCCAACCGATCCAACCCGAAGGAGAGATTGCGACCCGGCAGCTCAGCATCTCGCGAGTCGGCGAGCGGACGGTCCGCGCCATTAGCCGTCAACCGATTGCCGCCATGGCGGGCGGATTCGCGCTGCATGAAAATTTCAAGGTGATTCGCCAGGGCACTTTCGAAGAATCCGAAAAAGCTCGGCTGATGGAAATGGTCGATGCCGCGATCACCTGGTCGCACGATAAAGCGGTGCAGGTCGTGCTCGAGGGCCAGCAAGCCGTCGACGTCACCGGCGATCAGCGCGTTCAAGCCACGTATCGCCTCGACGTGCCGAACCACCCGTGCTTGCGGGTCATCAAGGTAGCCTCGACCAAAACCGCCAGGCCGGGCGACATCGTCGACTTCACGATTCGTTTCGACAATCTGGGCGACCAGGAGATCAACCACGTGGTATTGATCGACAATCTCACCACGCGGTTGGAATATGTGCAGGGCAGCGCCCAAAGCAGCCGCGAGGCGGAGTTCTCCACCGAACGCAACGAAGGTGACTCACTCGTGTTGCGGTGGGACTTTAGCGACCCGCTAGAGGTAGGCCAAGGCGGTCTGGTACGTTTCCACTGCCGAGTGCGATAAGCCCGATTCCGTGCCAGTCGCGCGCTTCTCAATTGGCCAATTCCCACGCGGCAAAGCGTCGGCTAAGATAATCCCTTCATGCTATTCAAGCGAAGCTGTACGGGAACATGGTTATGCAACTAGCAGGTAAAGCGGCAATCGTGACCGGCGGAGGGACCGGAGTCGGTCGGGCAACGGCGCTGGAATTGGCGCGACAAGGTTGTTCGGTGCTGGTCAACTATTCGCGCTCGCGTGACGATGCCGAGCGGACGGCCGCCGAGATCGAGGAGCATGGCGTCAAGGGAATCGCCATTCAAGCCGACGTGGCCGACGACGCGGCCTGCCGTGAGATGGTCGACGTCGCCGTCAAGGCCTTTGGGCGAATCGACGTGCTGGTCAACAATGCCGGCACCACAAGATTCGTGCTGGCCGCCGACCTGGAAAAAGTGACCGACGAAGATTGGCAGCGGATTATGGCCGTCAACGTCGTGGGCCCCTTCCACTGCGCCCGCGCGGTAAAACAGCCGATGCTGGCCTCTGGCGGTGGGCAGATCATCAATGTCACCAGCGTGGCCGGTTTTGCGGGCAAAGGCAGCTCGATCCCCTACGCCGCCTCGAAAGGCGCGCTCAACAACCTCACGATCGCGCTGGCCCGCGCCCTGGCTCCGCATATCCGCGTCAATGCCGTGGCCCCGGGCTTCATCACCGGCCGCTGGCTCGAACAAGGCTTTGGCTCGGCCTATGAGGGTGTGAAGCGGACGATCGAGAGAATGTCTCCGCTGGAAAAAGTTTGCCAGCCCGAGGACGTGGCCGCCGCCATTATGAGTCTGGTGACCGGCTCGCCGATGATCACCGGCCAGGTGCTGATTTGCGACGGTGGCATGCTGATCGGCAAGTGACGGCGCCCGGGAGTTCGCGCCTCAGGACGGGCAAGCGGTCATCGCGAGTTGAGGGCGTTCAACGTCGCTAGGGCAGCGCCACTCGTCCTTGCTCGCTTAGTTCGACTTTTGCACTTTTTGGAACGGTTAACCCTCGAATTCCCGAGGAAAACACATTTTCGGCATTCGTCAAAGAGGCACCGGGGGTTGCAGAAACTTCGCTCGGGCCTCGTTTTGTCCGACATATTCG
>JACQFF010000129.1 GCA_016200205.1 Planctomycetia bacterium | reverse complement strand
GGAGCAAAATGGGACTGTCCCTTTCTCCCAGCGGATAGGCTCTTAGTTTTACTTGACGCGCATCGGCGTTAAGGCTACAAATAGAATAAGAATTCTAATTCAATGCGCTTGCCGCTCATTTCGTCGACCGTAATAGAACTGCAATTCTGATTGAAAATCTTTCCGCCCACGGAGAGTCTGTTGTGTCGCAAATGCTCAATAAAGTCGAGTGGGTTCGACCGACCCATCAGGCCCGTAGCCAGGAAACCCTGGAACGCATTTTGGAAGCGGCCGAAGAGGTCGTTGCTGAAAAGGGTTTTGACAATGCGACGGTCTCGGAGATTGTCAGCCGGGCAAAGTCGTCGGTCGGGTCGATGTATGCACGCTTCGCCGACAAAGATTCGTTGTTAGTCACGCTCCACCAACGGTTCTGCGAGCAGGCGTTAGCCACGACCGAAGCGGCTCTCGACGCTTCGCGCTGGGAAGGAGCTTCGATTGCCGAGATTTTTTCGGCCGCGATTCCGTTTCTGGTGCACGTGTATCAACTCAAGCGGGGGCTGATTCGGGCCTTTATCGTGCGCGCGAGCACCGACCGCCAATTTGCCGATCGGGGCGGTCATTTGGGCCGCGAGATTTCCCAGCGCTTGATCTCGCTTCTGATGGCGCGCCACGACGAAATCAAGCATCCCGATCCGGCCCTGGCCGTCGACTTTGGACTCCGAATGACGTTCGACACGTTGGACCAGGCGACGTTGTATGGCGACATCCAGCGAACCACGCTCAAGTTTTCGCCCGAACAGCTTGCCGAGGAATTGACCCGCGCATTCTTGAGCTATCTCGGCGTGGAATCCATGCCGACTTGGGATAGTTCTACCTGATATGACCGATAGCTATTGAAAAGCAATCACCGCAAATCAATTGTAAGGAGATCGAGATGGGCAAGACCTTTGTTCGACTGCTGGCGCTGGCGGCCATTTTGGCTACCGGGTTTGTTGCCAATGCGGGCGAGAATTCTCCCATCGGCAAAAAGATCGACAACTTTTCCGCTCGCGATTTCCGCGGCAAAACCACTTCGCTGGCCGACTTTTCGCAGAGCAAAGTCGTCGCCGTCGTGTTTTTGGGAACCGAGTGCCCCCTGGCAAAACTTTACGCTCCGCGGCTGGCCGAATTGGCCGCTGAATTCGAAACCCGCGGCGTGGCATTCGTCGCCATCGATGCCAATCTGCAAGACTCGATCGCCGACTTGGCGCATTATGCCCAAGAGAACAAGCTCGATTTCCCGGTCTTGAAAGATGCCGGCAACGTGATCGCCGACCATCTGGGCGCGGCGCGGACACCGGAGGTCTTCGTGCTGGATCAAGATCGCGTGGTGCGCTATTGGGGCCGGATTGACGACCAATACGGATTTCAAGAGGCCGGAGTCGGCTTCCAACGCGCTGAGCCCAAGCGTCGAGACCTGGCGATTGCCCTGGAAGAACTGCTGACCGGCAAGGCCGTGAGCCAGCCGATTGCCAAGAATCAAGGCTGCCTCATCGGCCGCGTGAAACAACCGGTGGCCAACAGCGACGTGACCTACAGCAAGCACATTGCCGCGATCCTCAACAACAATTGCGTCTACTGCCATCGCACCGGTCAAATCGCGCCGTTTCCGCTCACTTCGTATGCAGAAACGGTGGGCTGGGCCGACATGATTCGCGAGGTGGTCGCCGAGCGGCGGATGCCGCCCTGGCATGCCGACCCGAAGGTCGGACACTTTCGCAACGACGCACGGTTGAGCGACCACGATCAAGAGCTCATCAACAAATGGGTCGACAGCGGCGCCCCGGAAGGCGATCCCAAGGACCTTCCGCCAGCGAGGCAATTCGCCGAAGGCTGGCTGATTCCCAAGCCCGATCAGGTGATCTACATGGGCGAGGATTCGTACGACGTGCCCGCCACCGGCACCGTCGAGTATCAACGATTCGTGGTTGATCCGGGCTGGACCGAAGATAAGTGGGTCAAGGCCATGCAGTGCATGCCTGGAAATCACTCGGTGGTGCATCACATCATCGTCTACCTGGTTCCCCCGGGTGTCACGCCCAGCGGCCAGGCCGGCCGGCTGCGGTCGAATTGGCTCGGCGCTTTCGCCCCTGGTTTGCGGCCGCAGGTGCTCGAGGAGGGGCTTGCCCGGTATGTGCAGAAGGGGAGCAAGCTGTTGTTCGAAGTGCACTACACGCCCAACGGCATCGCCCAGAAGGATCGTAGCTACGTGGGGTTTGTGTATGCCGATCCCCGTTCGGTCAAGAAGGAAGTCGCGGTGCAAAACGCCGGCAATTTCACGTTCAAGATTCCGCCTGGAGATCCGAACTACGAGGTGGAGTCGGAATTTGTCTTCCGGCAAAACGCCCTTTTGCTGACCGTGTCGCCCCACATGCACGTCCGCGGTAAAGATTTTCGCTACGACCTGATCTACCCGGACGGGAAGCAGGAAACCGTGCTATGGGTTCCGCGCTACGATTTCGGTTGGCAGACCACCTATGAACTGACCGACCCCAAGCTGCTGCCCAAGGGTACGAAGATGCATTGCGTGGCCCACTTCGACAACTCAGCTGATAACTTTGCCAACCCCGACCCCAATAAAGAAGTCGGTTGGGGCGAGCAGACCTGGGAAGAAATGATGTTCGGCTGGTTCGAAATGTCGTTGGCCGATCAGGATTTGACCCAGCCGGCGACCGCCTCGGCTCAACGGGTCAAGGAGTTTCTGGCTCAGGCCGATACAACCCGGCTCGACGATCAACTGCAAGCGATGGCTCGCGGCGCGCTGGCGTCGGACAAGACTTTCGAGCGCTTTGGCTGGCAGTTGTTCGAGATCGTTCCGCAATTGGACCGCATCTGCGTGACGGCGGTCGAAAACGACAAGGTACGGCTGAAGATGATTCAGGAGCGTCTGGGTCTGAAGACGTCGTTGCGCAGCCGTTCCACCGTCATCAAAGCGGCCGGACAGTCGCTGGCGGAATACGCCTTGGGCGACAAAACGGTGGTCAACGACGAAATGGGCAACACCAAGGGCTCGATCATGGCCAACATGGCCTCGAAGGATATTCGTTCCAGCATGCACGTGCCGGTGGAAATCGGCGGGCTGCGGTGCACCATTAATTTCTGGAGCGCCGAGGCGGGCGCGTTTCCGCCCGAAGCGGCTCGGCTGTTGGAACAAGCTGCCCGACTGATGGCCGAAGGCGCCAAAATCGCGGGCAAGTAGTCGTATTCAAGGGAACCCACCTGGGGGGTGGGGGCAAGTGGGGTGCCCCGCGAGTCGACAGGCTCACGGGGCACTCATTTTTTTGCGCCGGGTTGCGAACCATCACTCGCTGGCACCGACCGCTCCTTTAGCTATTGCGAAGCAACGGGAGGGCGGTTAACAGCCAAGTAGGCATCCCGTGCCTGACATGATTGGCCGCGAGAGGAAAAGTCAGGCAAAGAATGCGCGACCTACAAAAAAGATCCAGTTGAAATTAGGCCAGCGCTTGTGGCATACTCCGCTGTAGACGATTCGGCCTGAATGGCAATCGGGATTGTTAACGGCGGGCGGCGGGTAGTTCTTGGCCTAAACCTCGCTCCAAGCCGTAAGCGCTGCATTTCCGACCCAT
>JACQFF010000126.1 GCA_016200205.1 Planctomycetia bacterium | reverse complement strand
GCGACGACTTGATCTGTGCGCCGAATTCCGGCCGCGACTTGCCGCCCATTCAGCAGCCGGTACCTTTTGGCGCGACTGGCCCAAGTATTCTGAAACGGGCTTCAGAGGGCAACTACTCGTGGCTGGCTACGATTGTCACCGACCCGACCATGTCGGCCCTGAGCAGCAAGGTCACCGTTTCAGTAGCCGTGTTCTACAAGCGCGACCTCGGCTCGAATCCGAATAACACGACGCCGCTGGGAGCGGGTGAAACGTTTTTGGGAGTAGGAAATTCGCCGAATTTGGCCAGTGGAGAGATCATGTTCAGCGATGCAAATTTGACTATTAAGCCGGTCAAATCCGGCCAGTGGCTGATGCTGAGCGGGACTCCGGGCCTTGGTAACAACTACTACCGCTGGTATCGCGTGGCGGCGGCCGACGCGGTCGTGCTGGGCAACACCCCGACACAATATGTCACGGTGGCCGGGCCCGACTGGAATGTGCCCGCAAACGCGACCGCCGCTTGGGTCTTCGAAACAGTCGTGGCGGTGTACGAAAAAAACATGCGGCTGGAAATACCGTGAAGAATAGTGGTCGGTGGGTAATGGCTAGTGGTCGGTGGTTGGTGGCTAGTGGTTGGAGGTGTGAATTGCACAGTCGAGAGTGGCGACGGGAAATCAACGGCGCCTGGGAAATCGGCCGCGCGTCGTCCGCACTAACCACTAGCCACTGACCACCAATCACTACAACGCAGGGGCATGCGAACGAGAGAAGAGAGAGACGAGACCATGAGACGAATTGGAAAAAAGCCGGAGGCTAGAGGCCGGAGGCCGGAGGTCGATCAATTCGAGGCAATTCAATCCTTACCTACAGCCTACAGCCTCCAGCCTACGGCCTCCTCCCGCCCCAACAGGCGGGAGGCTGTAGGCAGTAGGCCCCAGGTCGGTCCAGTCGAGCCGATCAAACTCTTACCTATAGCCTCCAGCCTACAGCCTACAGCCTTCGCCCGCGCCAGCGGGCGTCGCGGCGTGTTGCTGTTGGTCGTGTTGAGTTTGCTCGTGTTGTTTGCCCTGATCGGCATCACGTTCGTGCTGGTGGCGAGCCAATACCGCCGCAGCTCGGCCGCCGCCGGCCGCGCCGAACAATATGGCGACGACTATCGCAAGCAGCTCGACGAAGTCTTCGCCCAAATCGTCCGCGACACTAATAACACGCACTCCGTCCTGCAGCGCCACAGCCTGCTCAACGACATGTATGGGCAAGACGGGGTTAAAGGCACAATCACCACGACCCCCACGAGCGCCGCGCCCGGCAACAATCAGTTCCTTGACGTTACGCTGGCCACGATGACGACGCTTTCCGGCCTTACTTTGTCGAACGGCACAATACCCAGTCAGACGCAAGCGCAGACGCCCGGCTATTTTAATGGCTGCGTGGCGACATTTATGGACCGTGTGACGGGAACGCATTTCACGACGCGCATTGTCGGTTGGGGAAACAGCGGGGGGACGATGCGCGTGATGGCGCCCGACGCCGTGAATGGGACCGCTTTCACCGCGATCACCGCCTCGGCCACCAACCCAGCCACGTACATCATCAACGGCCGGCCATTCAACGGCACCGGGTTTGGATTCAATCCCAACACTGGGCTGATCGACGCGAAGCAACTCTTGGGGACCACGCCCCAGGTGGACATACCCTATGTCCTGATGCCAAACGGTGTCTTCTTCGACCCGACGAATTCGCCCGGCCCGCCTCTCACAACCTATCCACAGTTCGGCGGAATTGGCGGGGCGGACGAAGACTATGACGCCAGCGATCCGCAGAACATGTTTATGGCGTACATGCCGGCAACGCCCGTCGGCAAAACCCTAAACCCGCTCGGCAACGACATTATTCCGTCGTACCACCGGCCCGACCTGGTGGCGTACGTACACAACTCGTACCCCGGATTCTGGAACACGGGCGGTCTTGCACGGCAAGTATTGATGCGGCCGCTAGGCTTGACGGTGGGGATCACAAATCCAGATCATGCCGCCTTCACTGGCAGCAATTCGAATCCGGCTGGTTTCGATCCCGTCAATGGCCCTTGGGACGTGGACAACGACGGCGACGGGATCGCCGACAGTGTGTGGATCGATTTTGGGGCGCCGGTGCAAACCGCGCCTGACGGCCGCCGCTTCAAGCCGCTGGCGGCCATTCTCTGCCTCGATCTGGACGGCCGGCTGAATGTCAACGCGCATGGCTCGCTGGCGAATGTCGATACGAGCTTCGCCGCGCCGGGCAACACGCTAGGAATGACCCCGGCAACACGCTACACGTCGCCGCAGTGGGCGTCAGTTGTCACCGCGATCGGCTTGGGAACGGGCTATGGCCCGGCCGATGTTTCGCTCGCCCCGTTATTCACAACTCGTGCCAATTACCAGCAACTGATGACCGGCGACACCAGCGGAAATGAGGGGCGCTATGGACAGACTGTTCCGGGTGTTCCGGGTTTCCCCTTCCCGGCCTATCCAGGCGTGAACGGCCAGCAATCTCCCTTGGGCATGCTCAAGCATTATGAGTATCCAGTGCCCAATTATCCGACAACTCCCACGAACTATCCCTTCATTCCGACCGCCTTCGGCACGCCGCCCGATTTGTGGGCCCGCGGTTTCGTGGGGCTCGACGTGCGTGGCACTCCGCTGATGCCTGGGATTGGGTTGACGCCAGGTGTCGCAGCCGGCACGTTCATCAATGACACGCTCAACAATCCTTATGAGCTGAACCTGAGTCGCGGCGCGGTCCGCGGGACAAAAAGCGCGGGCGTCACCGGTGCGGTTGGCGGCCCCGACAATCCGTTTAGCGCGGCTGAACTCGAGCGGATTTTGAGGCTCTACGACCTGGACGTCAGTGCGTTGCCCGACCGGCTGCGGGCACTGCTAGATCCCACGGGCAATAACCTCGCCACATTGCGTCATATCGTCACGACCGACAGTTTTGATTTGCCGAGTCCGAACGTGTTGGCTCCCGCTGAAGTTCGCGCGGCATACCCTGCGGCGTCGGCGTCACAAAATATTCTGGATCTGCTGCGGACGAGGGTCATGGTCGCCAACGGTTTGACGCCGCCTCTGACTCCGGCGCAGCAAACCCAGATCAATACTCTGATGGCGGCAATCGCGCCGGCGCTGTTGCCCAACGAGGTCTATGCCGGGTTGCGAATGGACATCAACCGGCCCTTCGGCAACGGGCGCGACGACAATGGGAACGGGGTCGTCGATGAACCGGCGGAGGCCCTCATTGACAACGTCTGGTTTCCGCCCAAAGGTCCGGCGGCTCCCGCAACGCCCGCATCACTCTCGAATTATTTTTCCAATGTACCGTTCGATGCCGACAACGACGGGGCAAGCCATGGCCCCCGGGACGCGGGGTCCCGAGCCCTGTATGCGAAGCACTTGTACGTGTTGATGCTGCTGTTGATCAACCCACAGATTCTGACACCGCCAAACGGAATCGACTGGGACAACAACGGCGTGCTGGATCCGAACGAGACGCAGCGCGGCATCGCCCAATGGGCAATCAACGTGGCCGATTTCAAAGATCGCGATTCGATCATGAGCCCGTTTCCGTACACTATCGGTCCTTTCATCAGTGGGTGGACCGTCGGTCCATTCCCAGTTGCGCCCCCGTACAAGGTAGGCACCGATCTGGTCTGGGGCTGCGAACGGCCCGAACTGCTGATTACCGAAACCCTGGCATTTCATGATCGGCGGACGGAGGATATCAGAGAGAGTAAAGTAGACAATCCGACGGCGACGCACACGTTACCGGGAAGGACGATAGACGATAAACCGAAACAAGACACGAATTACGATCAGCGATTACGACCCCTTGGCTCATTGTTCGTCGAGCTTTACAACCCGTGGACGACGCACTCGTCGACACTCAATCCCGACGGTACTTCGAACACGAATGGAAATCCCAACGTGCTCGATGCGCCCGGCGAGTTTTATGACGTTGCCGGCAACAACGTAACGGGTGTCCAACTCAACCGGCGGGCAGGCGGTGCCGCCCAAGGCTCGCCGGTGTGGCGGCTGCTTGTCGTCAAGGGAACGCAGCCGGCGGGAGCGGGACTGCCGTACAACGAGCGCAAAGACCCGGACGATCCCGATCCAAATAAGCGCCCTTTGGCCACGAGTCCCATGCCGGCGCTCGGCGACGACGTGGAACGGAGCATCTACTTTGTTGACGTTTCCAACCTCACTGTGAAACTCCAGTCTCACGGCGTGCCGTACTACTCAACTCTGACTGTCGACCCGCTGTTGCCCGGACGTTATGCCGTAGTTGGTTCAGCCGGATACCAACTTCCCGCAGGCAGCAACAACTACATCACCCCGATCGGTCGGCCGAATACGGGAGTGACTACCGGCCTAGGCGGCACCGAAGGCACGAACTACAGTACTTATCGACGCATCGTGTTGACGCCAGGCATAGGCGCCACGAGCAATCAAGTGCAAATCGTGAACAATGGTGGAACCGAACCGGCGCCAATCGGAGCGGGTGCAGCGGGTGGCGCGCAGCCGGCCATCGCCGCGGTGATCAACAAAATGCTCGATCCCAATTTAGGGTCTGTATTTCGTTCGATCAGTATTTCGGAGCCCGTGGGCAGTATCGACCCGAACGACTATCCCCCACCCACAATGAGCGTCGGCGTTGAACCGGCATACATCAGCGTGGCAGACACTCCATTCGATCAGAAACATGCGGCGGCGAACGCCGATTTTGCGGTTCTGCAAATAGATGGCACCGCTCCGAAGTTCCGCACGATCCATTTGCAACGGCTCGCAAATCCGTTGGTTGATTGGGATCCTGCGACGAATCCCTACCTCACGATCGACACGATGACGGTCGATTTGACGGTTTTCAACGGCGTCTGGAATTCAACGACTACCCAACCGGACCCAAGCGTCACTATCGGAACGTACGGTTTCGCGTCGCTGCAGCGCGGCGATCCACATCCGGCAAATGATATTAACCCGGGTCCGGGACAAACGCCAAACAATCTCTGGCATCACGAAACCCCGAACGTCCCTCCGCTCACAGCGACGAATAAAGACCAGGGTAGCCAGCTTTTCCAATATTTCCTCGTCAACTCCCTGGGTTATCTCAACAAATTCGCACAGCAGCCCGCGGCAAGCACCAACGCGTCCACCAACGCGTATTCCTCGACTACCGCCCCCGGTCTTCCGAGCATGCAGTATGTCGGTGCCCCGAACAACCAGCCGTTCGATTGGCTGACGTGGAACAATCGACCGTTTGCCAACGCGATGGAGTTGATGCTGGTGCCCAAAAGCCGTTCGTCGAGATTGTTGTACGACTATGTGAATACCCCGTCACCTTCAGTGTACACATCGCCGGCGGGGCCCCCTAGTACGATCTCAGTTCAGGGTCACCTGATTCCTTTCTTCCAAACCGCCGCGGCAGCGGGGGTGCCGCCGAATTTTCATCGGCTGTTGGAATATGTGCAGACGCCCTCGCGGTTTGTCGGCACGGAGACGGAGCTCAACGCGGCGCGGTTCAAGACTCCGCTAAACACTACGACGACGAATGAAACCAACCTGCTATCGTTCTATCACCCGCCGTTCACTACGGTCTCGAACTACCGCGATCCCGGCAAGATCAACATCAATACGATCCCCAGCGATAACAACACAGGCGGGAGCAGCCGGGTGTGGGCCGGAATCTTCAACAACGGGCCAGGACCGACATGGGACAAAATCGTGGCCAGCCGGCGCGGCTACGTTACAGCCGGTACTGCGGAGCTGACCCAAAACACACCTCCAAGTCCAACTTATTTCGCCAATCCGTTCCGGACCGCCGCCGGCGCTGCTCTCACGCTTCCTGGCGTGACGCCGCCCACTTCTGAAGTGAATGTCACGTTGTTGCGTCCAGATCCGACGAACAATACATTGCCGCTGTTCAATTACCTTTCGGGCAATCCCATTGACAACAGCAGTCGCAACCCGTACTTCCGCAACCAGATCTTTCAGCGGTTGGCCAACTCGCTCACCACCCGCTCGAACGTGTACGCCGTTTGGATCACGGTCGGGTATTTCGAGGTCGAGTACATAGGTACGGGTGGGAGCAACGCTTCGATCTATCCCGATGGCTATCAGCTTGGGCAGGAGTTGGGGAGCGATTCGGGCGAGATCAAGCGGCATCGGGCGTTTTATATTTACGATCGCTCGATCCCCGTCGGATTGCCTACCGCCCAGGGTTTTGAAGCTAGCACTTTTTCAAATTCGTTCCGCGTGACGTCTGAAGCAGTCGGTGCGTTGATACATGTTGGCCTCGCTTGCCGCTTGTGCGCTTTGGGGGAGGATTGTTGCGTGTGCAAGGATTGGTCAGGAATTGTTGAATACTGACTTTCTTGGCAAGTGCCACTAAACGGTCCGCGAGGTGGGCAACAGTCAAATGAGCAAACGCTTGCGTCCAGTACTGCGGCGGGATAACAATCATCATACCGCGATACGTTCCGGCAATTTCGTCGCCGAGATAATAGTGCGAGAGTTTTCGGGCCTTGAGCTTGCGTCCGTGCGCCGCACGCACGGCAGCTTGGACCAGGGCCAGCACGTTATACAACAGCAGGCCGATACAGAAACCGAACAGGGCCGCATCGGGATAGGCCAGGGTGTTCACCTCGCTACGCAGCACGGTGGCCAAGTGCATGAAGGCCGTTTCAATGCGCCAGCGGTCCAGATACAGGGTCGCGATGGCCCGGCCGCTCACCGCTTGGGGGAGATTGCTGAGAACATGGATTTCCATCTCGCCATCCCGAGTGGGCGCGTCCAATTCCAGCGTGATGCGGCGGAGTTCCAGAACTTCCCCGCGGCTGTTGGTGATGCGCAATTTCTGCTCATAGGCCACGCCCGTCGGCGCGCGCCCCAGCCTTTTTCGTTTTCCCACCAGTTCACCGACGAGCAGGCCGTGCTGCCGAATCACGAACGCCGATTGACGGGCCGCTACGCCGAAGAGCAAGTCCAGCGTGCAGAAGTTCCGGTCGGCCACCCAACATTCTCCCGCCCCAACCTTGTCCAACACACGAGGTATCAAGGCGCGTTCGCTCGCATGGCCGTCTTCGCACGCGATCACGTCGAGAACCAGTTGCCTTTGTGGATCCAGGATGCACAACGTCACCCCCGGCAATGCCGCCGCTCCCCGCGTGCGCAGTTCTTTCAGGCGATGCTCGGTTCCCGCCAAATGGTTCCCGTCGAGAATTCGCACCTCGTAGCCCGGCAGCAGGTCTTTGCGGGCGACTGCCATGTGCTGGATGACCCCGGCGATTTCGTTGGCCGTTTCCCGGACCATGCGTTCGGAGACTTGAGGTTCAATACCCGCCAATTTGTCGTAAAACGCGCGTACACTGACTCCCACCTGTTCGGCGCGTGCTCGATAGGCGGCATGCACCGACTTGCGAACTTTAGCGACCACCAGGGCCATGACGTCGACGCAACTGGAAAACAGCAGATCACCGGTCTTTTGTCGCACCGCCGCCTTCGCGAAAATCGCGTCCATTTTCGCGGGACTCATGATCCGCTCCAGGCTGCCGCGAAACATCACGCTGACCGGACTCTCCTGACAAAAAACCCTCAAAGCTTCCTTCGCCAACACAGCAATACTCCCGAAAAGGTTCTCGTGTTACCTAACCAGAAGTATTCGCAACTCGTTGCCCATTAACAATTCAAGAAAATCCAGGCTTTGAGCCAAAAGTGCTAGCTTCAAAACCCTGGCCTCATGCCTCCAGAGTGCCCGCGATTGCTGAGCTGTTGACCCTTGTCGCCTTCCAGGACCCACAATCATGAAACCGTCATTTGCCTCTTTGACTCGTCACGTCCTCGACGACCAGACGGACTTTTATACCGGTTCGCTCCCCTCAGAGCTGATTCCGACCAGCGATGACTTTGAAGCAATCTGGCGCCTTCATCCGGTGGATTTTCACGTCATTACGATGCACGGTCGCCTCGTGCCAACGCCGCGGTGGCAGCAGGCGTACGGCCACGATTACCATTACACCGGGCGGGTAAACCGCGCCTTGCCCGTTCCGGAACTCATTCAGCCGATCAGCGAGTGGACGGATCGCACCATCTACCGCGGACTGAATGGGGTGCTCATCAACTGGTACGACGGCACGCTCGACCACTACATCGGGCGCCACCGCGACAGCACGAAAAATATGGTCGAGAGTGCTCCGATCGTCACCATCTCGCTTGGCGAGCAACGGGTGTTTCGTGTGCGCCGTTGGAAGGGCACCGACGTTCGGGATTTCATCGTCGACACGGGCTCAGTCGTTGTCATGCCGTACAGCACGAATCGTGCGTGGACGCATGAGGTTCCGAAGGCCGCCAAATATCGTGGCCGCAGAATCTCGATCACGTTTCGTGCGTTCGAGGGGTGAGCGCGTGTGTCGAATTCAACTTCCCTCGGAACGCAAGATTTTGGGGACAAAATGGGTAGGGCTCCTCAGTTATGTAGCCTGGCGGGGCATTGCTGCGTAGGATGAGTTGGCGACCCTGATTGGCTTCTTTTTTTACGGAGGTGTTTTGGTGCAACCCGCTGGCGCGGGGAGTTTGCTGGAAAAGTTGCAGCAGATTCCCGATCCTCGCGGGCGCCAAGGACGACGCTTCTCGCTTTCGGCCATGCTGGCCACCGTAGTCTGCGGAATTTTGTGTGGGGCTCGCGGTTACGAAGCCATTGCCGGCTGGATCGCGGCTCAACATCCCAAGGTGTGGTATGGGTTAGGGTATTGGCGCAAACCTCCCTGCGCGAATACGTTTCGCGATCTGCTGCTCGCTCTGAACCCGTTGGATTTGGAGCAGGCGATTCGTGAGTGGATCGGGGCGATCCAAGGAGACCTTGCCGAAGACGGCTCTCTTGCCGCCGTCGCCATGGACGGCAAATCGCTCTGCGGAACACTAACGGCGCATGCCCGGACGGTCCATTTGTTGGCGCTGCTTGATCATCAGACCGGCTATGTGCTGAGCCAGATGCAGGTTGGCGACAAGACCAACGAAATCAAAGCAGCTCCGCAGTTGTTGGAGACACTGGTTTTGAAAGGGCGGGTGATCACCGCCGACGCCCTCTTGTGTCAGCGTGAGATCAGTCAAAAGATCTTGGATGGAGGTGGCCACTATTTGATGGTGGTCAAGGACAACCAACCCGACCTCAAAGAAGCCGTCGCCGCCGAATTCACGGCGGCCTTTTCCCCCCGTTGCCGAGAAGCAGCGGCAATTGGAACTGGATGAAGTGGAAACCTTTGAGAAAGGGCATGGTCGTCGCGAGCGGCGGCGACTCCAAGCTTCGACCCGTTTGGCAAACCATCTGAACTGGCCTGGTGTGGCACAGGTGTGCCGTTTGGAACGCATCCGCTGGGAGAAGGGGCGTGAAACGACAGAAATCGCCTATGCCATCACGAGCGTGCCACGCGCTCAAGCGGACGCTGCCCAACTGCTGGAATGGTGGCGCGGGCACTGGGGCATCGAAAATCGCCTGCACTGGGTTCGCGATGTGCTATTCGGCGAAGACGCCTGTCGCATCCGCACCGGAAACGCTCCCCACGTCTTGAGCGGTCTGCGAAACGCCGCTATCAACCTGCTACGATCGTTAGGGCATCGGCAGATCGCCCAAACCCTGCGAGAACACGCCTGCAGAGTCGACCTCCTCCTCGCCAGGCTCGGTATCTTAAAACAATGAGGAGCCCTGGAGCAGGTCGGCCTGGAATCGATCCCGTGTGTCGGCGAATTGTTCGATCCCGAGCAAATGGAAGTGGTCGCCGCGGTCAAGGACAGCGGCCGGACCAACGGCGAGGTCATTGAAGAGGTGCGCCGCGGCTACCTTTGGCGGGGTCGCATGTTCCGCCATGCTCTGGTGAGCGTGGCCAAATACTAGGAAGTCGAGGAAGCCATGGATTCCATTGTGGGCATCGATCTAGGAACTACCAACAGTGAAGTGGCTATCGTTCGCGATGGCCAACCCCAAGTTCTCTCCGAAGATGGCGACCCCATCTTACCCTCGTTCGTCGGCCTGTCCGAGGACGGC
>JACQFF010000008.1 GCA_016200205.1 Planctomycetia bacterium | reverse complement strand
TCAACTTCCCACAGCATCTCGAATACGCTTGGCCTCCGTCAGGAGTCTTTCCAATTCCACCGCGTCGCCCGCGTCAAGTGCCGCACGCCAATCCGCCAGCAGGGTTGCAAAACGGTCCAGCGAAGCGAGTAAATTGGTTCGATTCGCCAGCATGATCTGGCGCCACAAGAGCGGGTCGCCGGCGGCAATGCGCGTCGTATCCTGCCATCCACCGGCGGTAAGCGTAACGTACCGCTCGGGCGTTGCGCCCGCAATGGCTGCTGCCACCAGGTGAGGCAGATGGCTGGTAGCCGCCAAGGCCCGATCGTGCTCGTCGGCCGACATGGGCACCACGTTGGCCCCCAGACCGGCCCAGAACTCGGCGAGCGCGGATCGATCTTCATTGCGCGTGCGTGGCGTGGGCGTGATCACCACGATACGGCGGGCAAATAAATCGGCGCTGGCGTGCTGGGGGCCTTTTCTTTCATTTCCGGCCAATGGATGGCTGCCCAGGAAATGGACTTCGCGTCCCCAAGCGGGCTCCTCGGCGGCTTTTTCCAGTTCAGCGACGATCTCGGCCTTCGTGCTTCCGACGTCGGTAATCAACGTGCCTGGGCGGCAGAACCGGGCGGCTTGTCGGACCTGCTCCACAATGTCCGCCACCGGCGCGCAGACCACGACCAGCTCGGCCTCGGCGACCGCGCCATTCAAGTCCGCCGCAATCTCCGTAATTGCTCCCAGCTTGTTGGCGGTTTCCAACGTTGCACGGCGCGAGCCGAAGCCAACCACCTTGATGGCCATTCCCCGGCTGCGCAACGCCAGGCCGACCGATCCCCCGATCAGTCCGACACCGACAATGGCGACGCAATTCCAGGCTTTCATCGCTTGAGCTTCCGCGTGCGGCGAGTTTGCGCCGGCCGGCGAGACATGTCTGTCACCGCCGACGGCAAACAAGTCGAGAATTGTACCAGATGCCGCCCTAGCTTGTAGGGCTGATGCACCGCCGGGCAGTCTCTTCACCGCAATCGTGCGCGATTCATGTTTTCGGGACCGAACGCACCGGTTAAGCTAGGCTTAGGGGGCAGAATCAATTACTGAGTCATTGAAGATATGCTTGGCGAACCTCGCATCGGCCTGAAACCTCTGGCGGCACTCTGCCGGCGGCTGGCGACTTCGCTGGGGGCGGGCGTGGACGTGCGCACCGTTTGGGCGCGCGAGGCCGCGGCAGTCCGCGGCCCCGGCCACGGTCGATTTTCCGACGTCAGCACGGCCGTCGCCCAGGGGACGACCATCGGCGATGCGCTTAAGGAAACCGGCAATTATTTTCCGGAATTCTTTCGAGAATTGGTGCGGGTCGGCGAGGAATGCGGGCACTTGCCCGAAGTCTTCCGCCAACTGGCCGAGCATTATGAACATCAATTGAAATTGCGGCGGCTCCTGCTCACAGCCATCACATGGCCGGTGATCGAGCTGACGCTCGCTTTGACCGTCATCGGCCTCTTGATCTGGCTGATGGGAGCCGTGGACGCGTTAAAAAAAGCCAACGTGGATCCGCTGGGACTCGGACTTGCGGGAAACAGCGGATTGGTCGCTTACTTGAGCTTTTTGGCAGTCGTTGGCGCGGTGGGTTTCTTCACCGTTCGAGCCTCGATGCGGGGCGTTTTTTGGGTCACGCCTGTGCAGCACGTGTTGATGGCTGTGCCGCGGCTCGGGCGGGTACTCGAGACCTTTGCGATTGCCCGATTGGCATGGGCTCTTCACGTCACGCTGAATTCCGGCATGGATTTGCGGCCGGCCTTGAAAATGTCGCTGGCGAGCACTCGCAATGTGTTTTACACCCGGCATATTGACGGCGTTTTGGCCGCGATCCGCTCCGGCCGAGAAATTCACGAGGCGCTGCGCGATACCGGTGTGTTCCCTCTGGCGTTTCTCGATTCCGTGCGGGTGGGCGAAGAAAGCGGACAGCTTCCCGAATCGATGGGGCATTTGTCGCTGCACTATCAGGAAGAAGCCCGGATGGCGATGAACACGCTCACGATCCTGTTGGGCCTGGCTGTGTGGGGACTGATCGCCGCGATCATTATTTTCTTCATATTTAGACTGGCCGGATTCTACGTGAATCTGATTGATAACGTAAGCAAAGGGAAGTTTTAGCGGGCCGAAAACCGCTCGGCCTGCCGTGCGATGTCGACCCCTACCAGGTCGCTCCAGGCGGACATGAATCGTTGGTAGATTTTCCCGGGGACTCCATCGCCAATTTCCTGGCCGTTAAAGCGGACGACTGGCAGCACGCACGGCGAGGTACTCGTCAATAACGCTTCGTCAGCCTTGGCGACGTCGGTAGGCGTCAAATCGCGTTCGACGTACTCGATACCTAGTTGCTCGGCCAGCTCGATGAGTACCCCCAGGCTGATCCCCGGCAAGACTTTTTCACGCGGCGGCATCACCAGGCCCGTACCACGCTCGTAGAGCACGATGTTGGAAGTCGTGGTCTCGGTGATAAATCCGTTTTCATCGAGCATCAGCGCCCGACTGTCGGGATAACGTCGCCGTGCCTGCCGATCGGCCAGATAGTAATGCATTCGGCTGCGGCACTTCAACTCCGGCGGCCAACACGCGGCCGGCACCTGAGCGACGTCCGTTATGGCGAGCGATTCTCCGGTTTTGTATTTGTGAGCCCAGAGGCCGAACCGCAAGGCAAAGGTATGCATGCAAACCGTGGCCCCAGACGGCTTGCCGGGCACCATCGCCGGATAGTCACCCGGAGTGACGAACATCGTCAGCCCCAGATCGTCTCCACTTCCGAGCAGGGCATGATTCTGCTCCGCCAGATCTTCGGCGATCTGCGCGAACTCGCAAGGGGTCAGCCTGGGATCCACTTCCACGATGGCCAATGAGCGAAACAGCCGTTCGATGTGGGCCTCGATGCGGAACAATTCGCCGCCGAACGTGCGGAGTTGCTCGGCCACGGTCGCGCCCTGCACGAATCCGCCATCGATTACCGAAACGGCGGCCTGCGAGACGGGCACGAAATTGCCGTTGAGGTATGCTTGCGGCTCGGTCATAGAGATTCCTATTAGCGCCCAGACGGCTTATTGGCTGCTCAGGTTCGCGTCCGGCCGGTTATACCGGGACAGGCGTCCAGCATTTGCCCTGCCAGGTGTCACGACGCGCGAACTCAGCTTCCAGAGCCAGGCGAACCGCCGGCTTATCCAAACACCAACTGGGCCCCACGAAGTAATCGGCCGGGGCGTCCCCGCTAATCCGCTCCACCAGGGTTGTCGGCGGCAATAGCTCCAAAAAATCGACCACGGTCGCGATGTACTCGTCCCGCTCCATCAGCGAGACTTCGCCGCGGGCCACTTGTTCGGCTAGCGAGGTATCCTTCACCGCGTAAAGGTTGTGGATCTTGACCGCATCGATTCCCAATCGGGCCACCTCGCGCGCGGTCCCCATCATGCACTCGTGGGTTTCGCCGGGCAGCCCTAGCATCACGTGGGCACAGATTTCGAAACCTCGGTTTCGGCTGCGGGCCACGGCGTCCAAAAATGCGTCGTAGTGATGCCCCCGGTTCATCCAGTCCAGCGAGCGGTTGTGAATCGTCTGCAGACCGTATTCGACCGACAGGTAGGTTCTCGCTCCGATCTCGCTCAACAGGTCAAGCACGTCGTCAGGCACGCAGTCGGGCCTGGTGCCGATGGCCAGCCCTACCACACGGTCGTGTCCGAGGGCTTCTTCATAAACCGTCCGAAGACGGTCGACCGGGGCGTAGGTATTGGTGGCCGGCTGAAAGTAGGCGAGAAAATGGTCGACCTTGTGGTACCGCCGCTTCAGTTGGCGGATGCCTTCGTCGATTTGATCGCGGATCGCCTGGCGGGGCAGCCGGCGGCTGGGGCTGAAGCTGCGATTGTCGCAAAACGTGCATCCGCCCGTCGCCACCGTGCCATCGACGTTCGGACAGGTGAATTTGGCGTCGACGCTGACTTTTTGGACCCTGTGACCGAACTTATGGCGCAAAAAACGGTTGTAGCCATAGTACCGCAGCCCGGCCGCGAACCAATCGAACTGTCTTTCGGCCGAGGTGGGTGCGCCCATGACGATTCTGCCTTTAAGCAAGATGGCGCAAGCCCTTATCTTACGCCGATTTAACCCAATATTGGTTGACTCGCCAAGGGCCCCTACCTAAACTGTAAGTGGCTACGTGACTTATCTTTGAACGATCATAAAACTTCTTCCTGGCGGTCACAAGAGAAGACCTACTGACATGCACGGTGAATTGATTCCGGTTGGTGGAGGCGACCCGATCCCGCTGCTGAAGAAAAACTTACTAGTAGGACGCCGAGAAAGTTGCGATATCGTTCTGCGATTCTCCAATGTCTCGGCGCACCATTGCCAGTTGATCATCAATGGGGGCTACTGGTATGTGAAGGATCTGAAAAGCCGCAACGGGATCAAGGTGAATGGGGCGCGCGTCAGCGAAAAACGGCTCGACCCGGGCGACGAGCTTTCGATCGCCAAACATCGTTACGATGTCCGCTATTCACCGTACGATCTAGGCGCGGTCGGGCCGCCGCCGGTGGAGGATCAGGCGGCCGACTTGATGCGCCAGTCGCTGTTGGAACGCGCCGGGCTGGAAATCAAGGGAAAGCCGGCTGCAACTCGCGACCGCAATGCCGACGGTTCGCGGCGATACGATGTGCTGGATGATAGTGAGGGCCAGATCAAAGATCCCAATCGGCCCGTCTAATTGCTCACTTCCACGGCGCTAGACCCGAGGTGCAGCCACTTTTGATGGCTAAGAAAAAACAGAAGATTCGCACCGAATTTCGCAAAAATCGGGCGGCGCGGGCGCGGCTCGACGACTGGACCCGCCGCTTCCGGGCCGAAGGCGTCGAGGGCCACCAAGACGCCGTGCTCGCGGAACGCGTCAGCGGTAAAGGAGAGCTGACCAGGAAACGCACCGTGCTGGGTGCGACGGCCGAAGGGGAAGAGGCCGGGCTGGGACTCTTGTTGGATGTCGATCTGGCGGCCGTCTTGCGCGGACGCGTGCTGAGCATCCACGGACTGACGAGCACCGTCGAGGCCGAAGATGGCGCCATCTACATGTGCGCCACGCGGCGGCTGCTCAAAACCCTCAGCACCGATCAGCGGCACGTCGTCGCGGCCGGCGATTTCATCATGTTCCGGCCCGCCTCGGGCAATGAGGGAGTGATCGAGCGCGTCGAACCGCGGACCAGCGTGCTCAGCCGGGCGACTCGCGGCCGACAGCAGATCATTGTCACCAATGTCGACCAACTGCTGATCATCGCCAGTGCCGCCGAACCGTATCTCAAGCCGAATTTAATCGATCGATTCCTGATCAGCGCGCACAAGACCGGCCTGCGGCCGCTCGTTTGCATCAACAAGATCGACCTGGTCGATCCCGCTTCGCTCGAGCCCATCGTGGGCGTGTACAGCCAGATGGGCTATCGCGTACTCCTGCTGTCAGCGACCGCCGGTTTTGGCATCGATCGCTTGCGCCGCGCGATGGCTGGCCGTGCCAGCGTCGTTGCCGGTCAGAGCGGCGTGGGAAAATCGTCGCTCCTCAACGCCGTCGATCCCCATTTGCGCTTGCGCGTGGAGGCCGTGAGCGCCGAGACGCAGAAGGGGCGCCATACGACCACCACCGCGCGGCTGTTGCCGCTTTCCTCGGGCGGGTACGTCGTCGATACGCCAGGCATTCGCCAATTCCAATTGTGGGACGTTATTCCCGAAGAAGTCGGCGGATATTTTCGCGATCTCAGACCCTACATCAATCACTGTCGTTTTCCCGACTGTACGCATACGCACGAGACCGACTGTGCCGTCAAAGACGCCGTAGCCGATGGCCGGCTCGACTTGCGGCGCTATGAAAGCTATTGTCATTTGTTTGCCGGCGAGATGGAGTAGCAACTACGAACCCGCCGCTTAGTCAAAGTGTCTACCAGAGTACCCTCTCCGCTCGTGGGAAGGGGCATGGTGAGGATGCGATTTTCGCCTCGCCGCGCGTATTCTCAGCGTGTAAACGTGAGACTGTGTTCTCACGTAACTCATAACCCTTGGTTCAGTTGGCGTTTTCTGCTCAATGAAAGGTCGAGCCGGCGGTCCGATGGATGATTCGATAAGTCCCGGACGCGCTTAGCATTGAATGTCGAGAACGTCAGCGCAGCCCCCGGAGGAATCCCCCGCCCGTGACAGAAATGAACCGCATTGAGAGCGTCGCCAGCGAGGCGGCGATTCTTGTAGGAGTTCTACTGCCCCATCACCAAATCAAAGGCGACCCGCTCGAGGAATTGGAAGGCCTCGCCACCACGGCGGGTTCGCGAATTGTCGGCCAACTCACGCAACGCCGCCAGGCGCCTGACGTGACCACCTATCTGGGCAAGGGCAAGGTGGACGAGCTGAAGCAAATGGGCGCCGCGTCCGACGCCGACGTCATCCTGTTCGACAACGATCTGTCGCCCGCTCAAACGCGAAATCTGGAGGAGGCCACGGGCGTCAAGGTTCTGGACCGTAGTGAATTGATTCTCGACATTTTTGCCAGCCGCGCGCAAACCTTCGAGGCCCGCCTGGCCGTCGAGTTGGCGCAGTTGCAATATTCGCTCCCGCGGTTGAAACAGATGTGGAATCACCTGTCGCGGCTCAAGATGGGCATCGGCATGCGTGGGCCGGGCGAAAAGCAATTGGAAGTCGACCGCCGGCTGGTCGAAAAGCGAATCAGCGATTTGCGCAGCGAGCTGAAAGTGATCGAACTGCGCAAAGAGCGCGAAGTGGCCGCCCGCAGCGACCGCATGACGGTCTCGCTCGTGGGATATACCAACGCCGGCAAGAGCACGCTTTTGAACAGGCTGACCGGCTCCGACGTACTCACGGAAAACCGCCTGTTCGCCACGCTCGACACGCGCACCCGCCGCTGGCAACTGCCCGGCTGGGGGCCGGTGTTGCTGAGCGACACGGTCGGATTCATTCGCGATTTGCCCCACCATTTGATCGCCAGCTTCAAGGCTACGCTGGAAGAATCGCGGCAAGCCGATTTGCTGCTGCACGTCGCCGACGCCAGCAACCCGGCGGCAATCGATCAGATTGCCGTCGTGTACAAAGTGCTCGAAGAGTTGGGCATTCAAGCCAAGGACACGCTGCTGGTGCTTAACAAAGCCGACGCGATCGATCGGGGCGAGCTTGCCGCGGTGCTGAGCCGTTATCCGCATGCGCTAGCGATCAGCGCGCATACGGGTCAGGGCATCGAACAATTGTCCGCCGCGGTGAGCAAGTCGCTCAGCAGTGGTTTTTTGGACGTGGACGTCGAAACGCGCGTCGACAACGGCCGGCTATTGGCCCGCTTGTCCAGCCACGGCGAAGTCCTCTCGAAACGCTACACCGACACCCGCGTCATCGTGCACTGCCGGGTCCCCGAGCGCGTCTTGAGGCATTTGTACTCCGAGGACACCCAGATCCGTCCCCACGGCCGAGTCGCCGGGGAGGTGGCCGGGAACAACGGATTTGCGCCGGGCAGCAACGGCAAAGCCGCGATTTCCAAGCCGTCCGCGACCGGCAATGCAAAGACGGAAGCGAATGGGAGAAAGGGCGGGTAGGATCAGTTAAACGACCAGAACGAAAAGGGCTCAATGGAGGGCTTAATGGGGAGGGCTTAACGGGGACGCAGCTCGTTTCAGAAGGCGGACCTACAAAAGAGAATCACCGTAGGCGGTCCGATGTACAAAGGCCCGAACATGTTTGCCGCGGCGTGCGGCAAATCAGATTAGACCACGTCACTTCCCTCGACCCGCGAGGTATATTGGCCGCATGGCCAAGCGATCCATCGAAGGCTGTCGGGGCATTCTCACTGGGGCCTCCAGCGGAATCGGCCGGGCGTTGGCGGTCGAGCTGGTGCGGCGGGGCGCTCGGCTGGTGCTGGTGGCCCGGCGCGCCGAGCGGCTCGACGATTTGGCCAACTCGCTGGCCGACGCAACGGGCAAGGTCGAGGTGCTGGCCGGTGACGTGACCACCAGCGAGGTGCGCCGAGCGGCCATCGAACGGGCGGCCACCGCGTTCGGTGGGCTCGATTTGTTGGTCAACAATGCCGGCGGCGGCGCGATGGGGGGCTTTGCCGAAGCTTCGGCGGAGCGGTTGCGGCGGGTCATGGAGTTGAATTTCTTCGCCCCGGCCGAACTGATCCGCGTTGCTTTGCCGCTGCTCAAAGCGGGCCGTAAGCCATTGGTAGTGAATGTCGGCTCGATTCTGGGTCATCGCGGCATCCCTCTCTGCGCCGAATACTGTGCGAGCAAATTCGCCCTGCAAGGCTTGAGCGAGTCGTTGCGGGCGGAGTTTGCGCCGCTGGGGATCGACTTGCTGGTGGTCAGCCCGGCGACAACTCAAACCGAGTTCTTCGAGCAGGCCATCGATGCCGCGGAAACCCCCTGGTCGAGAATTCGCGGCGTGACACCGGCGGTCGTGGCCCGGCAAACGGTGACAGCGATCCGCCGCGGGAGGCACGAGATCGTAATCAGCCCATCCGGCAAGCTGATGGTCTGGATGAACCGACTGATGCCGCGGGTCATGGACAGCATTTTGGCCCGCCATGCGTGAGCTGCCAACAGAGGAACTTTCCCGGCCTGCCCGGCTGACAATCGCCTTGGTTTGCGTTATTCTAGGGGCACGCACGCGATCCGTTCCCGAACGCAAAAAAATACCATCCACCCCCCTGAAGGAGTTTTCCATGTCCTCGCGTACACGGCGCCAGTTTTTAGAAGACTCGATGTTCGCGGCCGCGGCCGCCGTCACGGCAGCTTCGGCCGGCTCGGTCTTTGCGGCGGAAGAAAAAGTCGACATCAAGAGCCCCAACGAAAAGCTCGGCGTCGCCGTGGTCGGCTGCGGCGGACGTGGCGCCGATCATCTCAAGGACTTTTCGCAGCGCTCTGGCACCGAGGTGCTTTACATCGTCGACGTCGATGCCAACATCGCCAAGAACCGGGCCCGGATGGTTGTCGAAAAGCAAGGACGCGAGCCGAAGATCGTCGAGGACATGCGCGAAGCGTTCGACGACAAGTCGGTCGATGTCGTGACCACCGCCACGCCGAATCATTGGCACTCGCTGGTCAGCATTTGGGCGATGCAGGCCGGCAAGGACGTGTACGTCGAAAAACCGGTCAGCCACAATGTCAGCGAAGGACGGCGCAGTGTGGAAGTGGCGCGGAAGTATAAGAGGATCTGCCAAACCGGCACGCAGTCGCGCTCGAACAAGGGCATGCAGGACGCGATGAAGTATTTGGCCGACGGCAAAATCGGCAAAATCCAAGTCGCCCGCGGCCTGTGCTACAAGCGCCGTCCGTCGATCGGCCCCAAAGGCATCTATGACGTTCCCAAGAGCGTCAATTACGACCTGTGGCTCGGCCCGGCTCCGTTCGCGCCGCTCACGCGGCCTCGGCTGCACTACGATTGGCACATGCAATTCCCCTATGGCAATGGCGACCTGGGCAACCAGGGCATCCACCAAATGGATTTGTGCCGCTGGGGTTTGGGCGTCGACAAGTTGAGCAACTCGGTGCTCAGCTACGGCGGCCGGTTGGGCTATGAAGATGCCGGCGACGCGGCCAACACCCAGATGATCATCCACGACTACGGCGATCGGGCGCTGGTCTTCGAAGTGCGCGGCCTGCCGACGCAGCCTTATAAAGAAGCCAGCGTGGGCGTGATCTTCGAAGGCACCGATGGTTTCGTAGTCATGACCAGCTACAGCAAAGGCGCGGCCTTCGACACCCAGGGCAACATCATTCAGCAATTCGACGGCGGCGGCGATCATTATGGCAACTTCATCAAGGCCGTCCGCAGCCGCAAGCACGAAGATCTGAACGCCGACATCCTGGAAGGTCACCTTTCGAGCGCGCTGTGCCACTTGGGCAACATTTCGTATCGCTTGGGAACTCAACTCTCGATCGGCGAAGTCAAGGATCGGCTGCAGAGCCTCTCCAGCCCGGAAAACCTGCTGGGAACCTACGAACGGTTCACGCAACATCTGACCGACAACAAGCTCGACCCCGCCACCACCAAGCTGGCCTTCGGAGTGAAGCTTGCCGTCGACACCGCCAACGAAAAGTTCATCGATAACTCCGCCGCCGATGCCATGTTGACCCGCGATTATCGTGCCCCATTCGTGGTGCCCACGGCGGATAAGATTTAGCGTCGCTTTGGCCGATCGGCTTTCATTGGCCGCTCTCAATGATGTCGCAGCGCGGCTTCGAAATTCTGCTGGAGGACGACGCGTGTCTGGCGGTGGTCAAGCCCTCGGGCGTTGCCACGCAGGCGCCGCCGGGCATTGACAGCCTCGAACTGCGGATCAAAGCCTATGTAAGTGGAAAGGCGGAATCGGAAATTCTCCCTCTCCCTTTGGGAGAGGGCCGGGGTGAGGGCCAAGGGCACGATCTCCCTCTCCCTCACCCTAACCCTCTCCCAAAGGGAGAGGGGACCGCGCAAGACGCTTTTCGTTCCCACTTGGGTCAACGGGGCCAACCCTCGGGCGAGATCTATTTGGGCATTCCACATCGGCTGGATCGGCCGGTTTCGGGAGCTATGATCTTTGCCAAAACGCGGCGGGCCGCTCGGCAGTTTTCCAAACAGTTCGAACGACGGCGCGTGAAAAAACTGTATTGGGCGGCAGTGGAACGAGTCGTTGAGCCGCTGGAAGGAACCTGGACCGACTACTTGTGGAAAATCTATGGCCAGCCGCGCGCGTTGCTGGTCGAGCATACGCATCCCGAAGGTCAAGAAGCCATTTTGCACTATCGAACTCTAGGGTTTCACAGCTCGGGTTCGTGGCTAGAGATCGAGCTGGCGACCGGTCGCACGCACCAGGTGCGCGTGCAGACCTCGTCGCGCGGCTACCCGATCCTCGGTGACGCGCACTACGGTTCGCGAATTCCCTTCGGCCCGCAGCACGAAGACCCGCGTTTGCGGGCCATTGCGCTGCACGCCCGGACGTTGACCTTCTTTCATCCTACCACGCGCGAACAGCTCACGCTCGACGCACCGCTGAGCGATGCCTGGAGCGAGCTGGAACTGAAGCCGCGAACGTAGTTCAGGGTTTTGCCTGGAAGTAGGCCGCGCTGCTTACCACAAGGGCACCAAGAACACGCAGAGTAAGAGGACGATAATGACCAACTCCTTCTCTTTTTTACTTCGTGATCTTCGTGGCTTTGCGGTCTCTCTCAACGATTCCATCCAAGGTAGTTGAGGGCATTCCACAGCCAGGGATGCGTCCAGGGATTCCAGGTCGGATAGCTGGCCGACATTACGGAAAGCGCCAGCAGCACAAGCGCGAATCCGCGGCCCGGACGCGAAGCCGCCAGCCGGTCAGCGGCGGGTAATAGCGCGACCAGCCACAGCGGGGCAAACCAAAACATCCAACGCAATCCGCTCGTCATTCCGCCATAGTTGCGATCGACTTGCGGTCGACTGAGGTAAAACACCAGGCACACCAGCGACAGGATCGCCACAAACGTGGCCAGCTCGCGGTGTCGACGATCGCGCCACATCAAGGCCAGTCCCCAGAGGGTCAGCAGCCAAACCGGCGTGAGCGAAAAAATGCCATGATGGCCGATCGTGGCATGCAGCGCGTACCGCGCCACCGACGGCTCGCCGCGGTCGATACCCACCGGGTTGCTCCAGTAACTGTCGCGCAGCTTGCCGTCCTTTAGGTAAGAATAGTCGTACCAATTGTCGGCCGGGTCGGTCTGGCTGCGGTGCATGTAGGGCGGACGCAAACTCTGGTGGGCCGCGTAATTCGTGCCAAACGCGGCGGCGGCCACTACCAACCCGGCAGGCAGATAGGCGACCAGCGTTTCGCGGGGAGCTTTCCAATACAATGCCGCGCCCAACAGGGCGAACAGCGATAACGCGGGTAATTCGTTGGTGACCGCCAGCGCGGCGAAAAATCCAGCCAGAGCAAAATAGCGCCAGGCCCGCCGGCCGTCGTACCAGATACGGATCGCCGCAAACAGCGCGATCGCGACGCACACGGCGGCGGGGGTGTGATTGTTGACGGTCACGACAAACGTGGTCAGGAACGTGCCCGACGTGGCGGCCGCCATCATGAACAGCCGGCCCCAATCGGTCGTGCCAAATCGCTCGGCCAGCAGGGCCAAGAGCACGAAATAGATCAGCATCGGAATTACGTTGATCGCGAGCAGCATGAACCGGCCGATCTCATACGGATGGCTGGCGAGCGTGGCGCCTGTGAGGCGATTGATTAGCCAATATTCGCCGGCCATCACAGTGGCGAACAGCGGAGGCTTGCTCGAATAGAGATGTTCCTTGCCATCGGGTCCGACGTGCTTGACCATGTCGATCGTATCCCAGCCGCGCTGGGCCACGATGTCGTCGATGGCGTAGGTGCCCTGTTCCACGAGCGAGCGGACCGTGGCCCAACGGCTGCGGTCGTTGGCGCTGAGAAATGGCCGCTCGCGCTGAGCATCTTGGCGCCCCTCGCGCGCGAGGTGACTTTCCAGCGCCAGCACGTCGACCGAGTTGACAGCCATGATCCGGCCGAGCATCCCGCCGGTCGCCAATGCGATCAGCAAGCCGTAAACGCTCCAGCGGAGCCGTGCCGAGGAGTCGTCGGGGTGATTCATGATGCCCTATTGAGTTCTAGCAAAGTAATGGGCTTGGTCATTCATCCCGAACCACCGCATTTGCCGGGGCATACGTTGGTCGCCCCTGGACCATTAGCTACCTAGGGGTCAATAGTCGTTTTATCGGCGTGTTCGGCGGTGCGTTCCGCGATCGAGTAGGTATCGGCATCGCGGAACTGGTAGGCCGTGATCAATTCGGCCAGGAAGCCGATGGACATCAGTTGACCGCCCAGCAGTAGGGCTCCCATCGAATAGATGACCGCCGGCCGCTCGTGCAAGGGCATCAACTGCCAATCCGGGTACAACTGGGCGGCCAGCCAGTAGCCGGC
>JACQFF010000127.1 GCA_016200205.1 Planctomycetia bacterium | reverse complement strand
GCTCCGGTGCCTCAGGGAAAATCTGGGGGATCCTGGGCTGAAAACTCGGCGGATGCGAGCGGCCCATCGAATCCCGCCGCACTCGCCAGTCGACTGGCGGCGGAGAAGCCCGGGATTCGATCGGCTCGTGGGCTCGCCCGGATCGAGCCTGCGTTGGATTTACTCTCATTTCGAGGCCGGGTGGCAGGGATGTTTCTTCTTCTCATTGATGGGCTGCTGGCCAGATGGCCGGGCCTGGGCAATTTGCACGGACTCGACAAGATCACGCTACGCGCCTCGTTGGCCGCCGTGGCCAGCTTTGTGCTGGCACTGCTGTTGGGCCCGCGCCTGATCGCCTGGCTGCAAGCACGATTTCGCGAGCCAATCAAGAGCGCGTCGGCCGAGGTGGCCCAGTTGCACCAGGCCAAACAGTCTACGCCCACGATGGGCGGCATCTTCATCGTTGCCGGACTGATTGCCAGCACGTTCGCCTTCGGCGATTGGAGCAATTCCTATCTGCCGATCGCGATCCTGGTCGCGTCATCGCTGGGCGCGCTGGGAGCTTACGATGATCTGGTCAAGCTGACTACCAGTGCTCGCGGCGTATCAGCCCGCACGAAGCTAATAGCCCAGTTAGCGATCGCGCTCACCGCGGCGGTTCTCGTCTATCGCGGGCACGACCACCTCGATCGCGGCTTGGAGTTAGCCGTGCCGCTCGGTGGTGGCAGCATTTCGCTCGGCTGGTGTTTTATTCCCTTTGCCACGCTGGTGATTGTGGCCTCGTCGAATGCCGTTAATTTAGCGGACGGGTTAGATGGCCTGGCGGGCGGATGTTTGGTGTGCGCCACCGGCGCCGTCGCATTATTGGCGTATGCCAGCGGGCACGCGCAGTGGGCCCATTATCTGAACATTCCGCACATCGCGGGCGCCGGAGAGATGGTGGTCGTCGCGGCCGCGATGGTAGGAGGTCTGCTCGGATTTCTGTGGTTCAACTGCCACCCGGCCTCGGTCTTCATGGGCGACACGGGGTCGCTGCCATTGGGCGGTTTGTTGGGCCTTTTGGCCGTGATCGCGCGGCAGGAACTTTTGTTGCTCGTGATCGGCGGCGTGTTTGTGGTGGAAGCCGCCAGCGTGATCGCCCAAGTCGGTTGGTACCGTTGGAACAAGAAACGTATCTTTCTTTGCGCGCCGTTGCACCATCACTTTCAATTGAGAGGGTGGCCCGAAGGAAAAATTGTGGTTCGCTTTTGGATTGCCGCGGCGCTGTGCGCGATCGTCGGACTGGCTGGCCTTAAACTCCGCCCAAAAGAACTTGTCGACTTTCCGCAACTCACTGGCCTTCAACAGTTAAAGCGATGAAGGGCAGGCTTGCCAAGATCCACCGCGTTTTTCCGAACTATTTTCAGTCGTTGCGTGTCCTATTCACAATGTCGGACGTGAACCATTTTTGTCCGCCGTGCGTATAACCTCGGAAACAGCCGTGGTAACCAAGGTCTCGCTGGCGTCGAGTCCACAAACTCGAGTTCCAGGGGTGAGTGCGATGAAAACGTTGACGGATCACATTGTGTTGGCAGGCGGCGGCACGGCGGGACACCTCTTTCCGGGCCTGGCCGTGGCCGAACAACTATTGCGCTACGCGCCGCGACTGCGGATTACGTTTGCGGGCACGGGAAAGCCGTTCGAGGCGCGGCACGTCAAGAACTCAGGTTTCGAGTATTTCACGCTACCCTGCCGGCCCTTTCCGCGCAAGGCGCGCGAGGCGCTGCGGTTTGTGATGGACAATTTCGCGGGCTACCGCGCCGCGCGCCGTTTCCTGCGCGAACGAGACGTAGCGCTCGTGGTCGGACTTGGCGGCTATGCCAGCGTGCCGGCCGCGCGCGCCGCCAGAGCGCTGCGGATTCCGATTGTGCTGCTCGAACAAAACGCCGTGCCCGGGCGCGCCACGCGGTGGCTTGCGCCGGCCGCGGCGTCGGTCTGCTCGGCATTCGAAGGCATCCGGCCGTATTTAAAAGCGGGTTGCCGCGTGCGCGTGACCGGCAATCCGCTGCGGCGCGAGTTTTTCGAGAACCGTGCGCCGGCCAGATTCTTACCCGACCGGCTGGGCGGTAAACGAAAGCTGCTGGTCCTCGGCGGCAGCGGTGGGGCGCAGGTCTTAAACGAGCAGGCGCCGCTGGCGCTGTATAAGGCGGGCACAGCGCTTGGCGATTGGCAAATCGTGCATCAGACGGGTGAACGCGATTTGGCCAGGACCAGCCATCTTTATCGCAAGCTTGGGATCAACGCCACGGTATTGCCGTTTATCGACGATATGCCCGGCCTGTTGCGCACCAGCCATTTGGCGATCAGCCGGGCCGGCGGCACCACGTTGGCCGAATTGGCGGCCAGCGGCGTGCCGGCGATTCTGCTGCCCTTTCCCAATGCCACCGACAACCATCAGCGCAAAAACGCCGACGTGTTCAGTGCGGGGGGCGCCTGCAAAACCCTTGACGAGCGCGAGCTCGACGGTCGGCTCGACAACCACCTGGCGGCCGCCGTCGTGGAGTTGGCCACGGCTCACGCGCTGCGTGTCCGCATGGCGCACGCCATGACGCAACTGGCTCGGCCCGAGGCGACTCGCCGCGTAGCCAAGTCGATCCGTCTGCTGCTCCATTCACTTCAACCCGCGACGGCATGAGGCCGACACGGCAGGACGCGGGAGGCAGGAGAAAGCACAGAATTGACCGTCCTTTTTTGTGCCCTACCCCCAGCCTCCCGCCATCAGCCTTTTCCGTGCTAGCGGTGCCTTACATTGACACGCGCCTGCGATCACCCGTATGATCCGGCCGACCAAATGCCCAGTGCCCTCGGTTGGATCGTAGCCGTGCTCACCATTCGTTCAAGTCTGCCAGATCACACCGCGCCGGTGCGACTTCACAAGCCGGCGCGCGCGCATCTGGTCGGAGCGGCCGGCTGCGGCATGCGCTCGCTGGCCGACGTGCTGGCTACCATGGGCTGGCAGATCACCGGCTCGGATCTGAGCGCCGACGTCGCTATTGATTCAGCAATCGAGATTCAAAACGGACACCGGGCTGACCGCGTCGACGCCGGGCTGGATCTGGTCATTTACAGCGACGCCGTGGCGCCCACGAATCCCGAGGTTCGCCGCGCGCGGCAATTGGGCGTTTCCACGATGAGCTATCCGCAGATGCTCGGGCGTCTGATGTCGACGCGCAACGGAGTTGCGATCGCCGGTACTCACGGAAAATCGACGACCACGGCGATGGCGGCTGAGATTCTAGTGACGGCAGGCTTCGACCCGACCGTCCTTTTCGGGGCCGCGCCGCTGGCATCGCGATCCGGCGGCCGCTTGGGGCGTAGTCGCTGGCTGTTGGCCGAAGCTTGCGAGTACCGCGCGAATTTTCGGTATCTCAAGCCACAGTTGGCAGCGATTCTGAATATCGAGGTCGACCACGTCGATTATTTCCATTCACTCTCGGATCTGGAACGCGCCTTCACCGAGTTTGCCCGCCACGTGCCGCGCGAGGGGCTCGTTGTGTCGCGCGCCGACTGTGCCGCCACCCAGCGCGCGATCGCCCCGCTCGATTGTGCATGCGAGTCGTTCGGCTTGACGCCCAGCGCCACATGGCGCGCAACCGCTCTGCGCGAACGGCGCGGATTTTACACCTTTCAGATCCGCTGCCGGGAGCGTCTGGTTTGCGACGCCAAACTGCAAGTGGCGGGGCGGCACAACGTCCTCAACGCGCTGGCCGCCGCCGCGCTAGCCAGCCATTGTGGGGCGACCGGGACAGCGATTCGGGCAGGGCTCGAACGATTCGCCGGGCTGAAACGCCGGTTGGAACTGGTGAACGACGCGCCGGGTATAATGATCCTCGACGATTACGCGCATCATCCTACCGAGATTGCCGCTGCGCTGGCCACGGCGCGTCAAATGGCTCCCGGCCGCCGCCTGTGGTGTGTCTTGCAGCCGCATCAGGCCTCGCGCACGGGGCGGTTGTTGGAAGAATTTGCACACAGCCTGGCAAATGCGGATAAAATCATCGTGGCCCGAATCGTGCGAGCCCGCGAGGGAGCGCGTCGCCCGGGCGAAGTCACGGCGAACCATTTGGCCCAGCGGGTTGCGGAGTTGGGTCGTGATGTGGTCCACTTGCCGGAAGCGGACGAAATCAAAAACCATCTTGAGAATTCGATCCGACCCGGGGACGTGGTAATCACCCTGGGGGCAGGAGATATCGGAAACGTTGCACATGAGCTTGGTCAAGGACTTCGAACATATCGCCAAGCGGGCTGAACCGCTCGCCCCGCACACCTGGTTTCACTTGGGCGGTCCGGCCGAGTTTTTCGCCGAGCCGAACACCGTGGAAGAGTTGCAGGCGCTGGTGCGCCGTTGTCGAGAGCAGGGGACTCCCATTCGATTGTTGGGCGGGGGATCGAACATTCTGGTGCGCGATGAAGGCGTGGCGGGCCTGGTCGTGCGACTCTCGGCGGCGCCGTTCAGTGAAATCACGGTTGCCAGGCAAACGGTTTCCGCCGGCGGCGGCGCTAAACTGGGACAGGCGATTTCGACTTCGGTGCGCGAAGGATTAGCCGGGCTCGAGGCGCTGGTCGGCATTCCCGGCACGATCGGCGGGGCCTTGCATGGAAACGCCGGCAGCCGCGGCGGCGACCTCGGTCAATGGACCTGCCAGGCCACGGTAATGACTCGCGCCGGCGAGATCCAGGAACGCACGCGCGACGAGTTGGTGTTTGCCTATCGCGAAAGCTCGCTCGATGAACTGGTCATCTTGAGGGCCCAGTTCCAACTCGAACAGGACGATCCCGAAGAGCTCACCAAGCGGATGCAAAAGCAGTGGATCGTCAAAAAAGCCAGCCAGCCCTTGGGACACCAAAGCGCCGGCTGCATTTTCAAAAACCCGCGCGGCATGAGCGCCGGCATGTTGATCGAACAAGCCGGGCTGAAGAATACTCGCATGGGCCAGGCCGAGGTCAGCGATCGACACGCGAACTTTATCATCGCCGAGCAGGGCGCCAGCAGTCAGGACGTGCTGAAGCTGATCGATTTGGTCCGCGACCGCGTTTTGGACCGGCTCGGGATCGAGCTCGAAACGGAAATCGAGATTTGGTAATAGGCGCCGGCGAAGGTTGACCCCGGCTGGATCTAAAAGGACCGTCAAGGAGGACGGGCGGATGACATCATCAATCGCAAGCACGCTACGCATTGCCGTGCTATCCGGCGGAGATTCGGCGGAACGCGAGGTCAGTGTGCGTAGTGGCGAAGCCGTCGCCGCGGCGCTCACGGCCGCCGGCCACTGCGTGGCCGCGCTCGATCCGCTCCAGTGCGATCTGGCCCAGGTGGATTGGAATAAGTTCGACGCATGCTTTATCGCGCTGCATGGCGGGGCAGGGGAGGACGGCCGCGTCCAGCAATTGCTGGAGCGATTGGGCGTGCCCTACACGGGCAGTGGCCCGCAAGCTTCCCAACTGGCCATGAGCAAATCGGCCAGCAAACGACGCTTCCAAGAGCGGCGGGTGCCGACGCCGGCGTACGTTGTCTTCGACCAGCGTGACACCATCGGCGAAATCGCGCCGCGCGTGGCGCCGCTCGGTTATCCAGTGATTATCAAGCCGGACAGCCAAGGATCGAGCCTCGGCGTTGCGATCGCCAATACGCCGATTGACCTTTCGCGGGCGATCGCCGAAGCGCTGGCCTTTGATCGCCTGGCCATCGCGGAGCCCTTGGTGCGGGGACGCGAATTCACGGTTGCCATGCTCGATAGCCGGCCTTTTCCGCTGATTGAAATAATTGCGCCTGATCGCGTCTTTTCGTATGACGCCAAATATCACAGCTCGCTCACCGAATATCGGTTCGATTTCGCGCTCTCCACCGCGAAGCGCGCGGAAATTTCTCGCGCCGCGACGGCCGCTGCCGATGCGATTGGCACGCGAGGACTGGTGCGCGTCGATGCAATGCTTGGCCACGACGGCCAGGTGTGGGTACTGGAGGTCAACACGATTCCGGGCATGACTTCGCGAAGTTTAGCGCCGCAAGCCGCCTTGCGAGCCGGGCTCGAAATGGCCGAATTGTGCGATCGTTTGGTTCGCCAGTGTCTCACGGTGGCGGAGGTCTCGTGATCGCGAAAAAAAAACCAACTGAAGGAGCCGCTCAGCCGATCCTGATTGGACTGCCGCGCGTCGGCCGGGGCGGCAGGTGGTTTTTCGCGGCCGTAATGACCGTAGGTCTAGCCGGAGGCGCCAGTTACGCGGTTTGGCGGCAAGTCCGAGAGCACGTGCTGGCCAGCGGCGAGTATCAAGTCGATCCAAACAATATCACGATCACTCCGCCGGCCCCCTGGATCCACTCCGAGATCAAAGCCGAAGTCATTCGCGACGCCAGCTTCGACGGCCCGCTGTCGATTCTGGAGAACGAATTGACCGTGCGGATGGCCACGGCGTTTTCCGCCCACCCCTGGGTCGCACACGTCGAGCGGGTGAGCAAACGCTATCCGTCCGGACTCGATATCGTGCTGTCTTATCGCAAGCCGGTGGCCATGGTCGAAGTTCAACAAGACGGCGCGTTGCCGGTCGACATCGAGGGGGTTGTGCTGCCCACCGGAGATTTCTCACCCGCCGAAGCCGAACAGTATCCGCGGATCGGCGAAATCCTGACGACGCCGGCCGGCCCGGTCGGCGTCCGCTGGGGCGATGCATGTGTCACTGGAGGCGCGCAAATCGCCGCCGCGTTGGCCAATGACTGGAACGCACTGAAGCTCTTTCGCATCGTGCCGGCGGGCCGCAAATCGGGCGGACGAGGCGGCGTCGAATATGCCTTCGCCTTGTACACTCACACCGGCACCCGGATCGAGTGGGGCCGGGCGCCCTCGACCGATTTGCCGGGCGAACTGCCGGCCGTCGAGAAAATCGCCCGGCTCAAGAGGTACGCGGCCGAACACGGCTCGCTGGATGGCCCCGACGGCCCGCAGCAGCTCGTCCTGCTCGACAGCGGCGAAATCGTCTCGCAGCGCCGCGGGGCAATCAAGCCACTGCCAAAAACCGATTGAAAGGCGATCCTCGCCACACCGGCGGACTCTCAGAACGCGCCGCTTGACGTGTTCGCGTTTTCCGGGCAATTTGACATGTACGCTTTTTGCATCTATATTTACGTATTATGCGTACAACAAATGCGATCGATCCTCTCCTTTCCAGGTCGGTGCAGGAGATTCTGACCGCCCTGCTCCTTGAAGGGGAGAAACCGTGGTATTTCCGTGACCTGGCAAAGCGCGTAAGCCGCACGCCTTCAACGCTTCAGCGTCCGCTAGATTCCCTAATCCAAGCAGGGATTATCAAAAAGTGGACGGAGGGAAACCGGGTCTATTTTGCCGCGGAACCTGAATGTCCCTTCCTCGCCGAGCTGCGGGGTCTTGTGGAAAAGACCGTGGGCCTTGTGGACGTGCTCCGCGATGTTCTGCGTACGCATCAGAAGTCGATCCAGGTTGCCTTTGTCCACGGCTCAGTCGCCAGGGGCAAAGAGCGCTCCGAGAGCGATGTGGATTTGATTGTCATCGGCCGAAGGACGCTTTCCGACCTCGTCCCCGCTCTCTCGAAGGCGGAGGCTCGGCTGCGCCGGCCTGTAAACGCAACCGTTTATTCGCCAAGTGAGTTCGCCGAGAAACTCGCGCGTAAAAATCACTTCTTGCGGTCCGTGCTGGCAAAGGAAAAAATCTTCGTGGCAGGAACTGCACATGACCTGGAAGAACTTGCAAAATCAAGGCCGCGTCGAGCCGCACGTCACGAGCCAAGCCGAGCTCGATGACCTGCGTGCAGCGATTGAGCGGAACTTGGGCGATGCCGCGATCAAAGAGCTCTCCGCGGGTAATCGCTTTTCCATCGCCGATCAAGCCGCTCTCCTGGCCGCAAAAATGACCGTTGCGTGTGCGGC
>JACQFF010000128.1 GCA_016200205.1 Planctomycetia bacterium | reverse complement strand
TGGCGTTGACGTTTTATCCCCTTGGCTTGCACCCGGCTAGACTCGTGTCGCAACCTCCGCCCGAAGAAGACATCAGTGACCTTGTGAGCCGTTGCCGGGCTGGGGATCAGGAGGCCGCGACAATCTTGTTTCGCAGACACCTCGGACTGAGCAAGGCGCTTCGAATCCTCGATCGTTCGCCGCGCCGGCGGAATGATTTCCCTAGCTGGCCTCAAGGCCGGGCGCGATTCCGCCCCGGCTCTCGAAAGATTCTCCACGAGTGCTGGGCACCAATGCGCCGACGGTTTTGCTGACGCCCTCTTCAAATTGAACTTTGGGTGTCCATCCAAATTGTGGCCCGGCTTTGCTCGGGTCGCGGTGACGGTCCATGGTGAACAGCGCGACGCCGGCTCGAAACACTGTCGGCGGTTCGCTGCGAGCCAGCAGCCTCGCGACCGGCTCGCAAGCGACCGACATTTGGACATTGGTCTTCCGGGTTCCCGCCCCTGGGCCAGGGGTTAGCAGCCTCACGTCAGTAACAAAACCTTCCAAATCTCGCTTGAGATACATAGTGGGCCAAAAAACACTTGAAGAAGCATGTACGGTCCGCGCGATCGTGCCGCATGTATCGATACCGGCCCATTGATCTCGGCCCCGATTATCCGGGCCAGGGATCACGCAATCTCCGCGGCCGTCCGCTGGCGTGCTTCGCAGCTTGGAGGGGAATATGCAAACCGCCCAGCGAAACTTTTCGGGATTCTTCAAGCCGATTCCGCTCTCGGAGGAAGTGGCGAACTATGTCACGCACGGTGCGGGATTCGCATTGAGCGTTGTCGGAATGCATGAGCTTATCTGGGCGACTCATGGGCGTGGCACCGTGGGCCAGATTGTCGGAGTCGCTGTTTACACCGGTTCCATGATGGTGCTTTACCTGGCATCGACCCTGTTCCATGCGATCCGAGATCCGGGCCTCAAGAGCGCCTTCAGAGCAGCCGACCACGCGGCGATCTACTTGTTGATCGCGGGCACCTACACGCCATTCTTACTGGCGTTGCCGAATCCGGCCTGGATCCTGAGCCTGATTTGGTCGCTGGCCGGCCTGGGCATACTTTTCAAGGTGTTGTTCGGGTTCGAACATGAGCGTGTGTCGCTTTTCATGTACATGGCCATGGGCTGGCTGGGCCTCGTCGTGACCAAATCCTTGGCCGAACGGGTCACCGTCGGAGCAGTAGCCTGGTTAATCGCCGGCGGTCTCGCCTACACGGCCGGGACAATGTTCTATGTACGTCCGGAAGTCAAGTATTCGCATGCTGTCTGGCATGTCTTTGTGGTGCTCGGCACCGCGCTGCACTACGGCGCGATCGTTTTCTATGTAGTCCCGCTGACGTTTTAGCCACCGAGCGGAATTCGTGCCGAACTCCGGCAGCGGCGCGCGGCAATCGCCTCCCGCGTAGGAAGCGAGGCGGGAAGCCCGGCCGCCGCTGTCGCGGACAGCTATTCCTGATGGTCCTTGGTGTAATATTTGGCCGATACAAACAGCTGAGCGGCGATACAACACCAGCGATCAGATTCCATGGCCATTTGCCGCCGAGTTTCGCCACACACGGACATTTTCGAAAGAACGATTAAAGCGCCTGTAGCTCAGGGGATAGAGCAACGGTTTCCTAAAAGAAAACGGCGTCCGAGCCAGAATGCCACAAATTGCCGACAAACCCTTGTTTTCTCGGGGGATCCGACACTTTTTCGCTCACTCGCAAACACCCAATAACCGCCAAAAACATCTGGTAGCGGCTGTCACTGACACCCCGCTCACACTTTGCGAACGACCGTGTCACAGTTGGTCGTGAATCCAAGGATTGACTCAAGCACGTCACTTGCCCAACGATCAAACCAACCGCCAGTGCCGAACTACTGTCCTTGCTCGACGCGCGCCCTTTCCCAAAATTACGCGTAGCGTGTTCAACTTGGCTTCGATGACCTTGAGCCCGTCGTGCGGCGCCCTGCCCGTAATGGGCCGCTACGCGCTGGAGCGGGCAAGCGTGCCGGATCAGCGATGGTCACTGACTTGGCGCTCATAAAAGCCCTCGGCTGCCGCCTACAGACGAGCCTACGCAAACGATCGCGGGCTGTTGCAAGACCATGCAACGACGCGCATACGGTGGCAAATTGGCTCGCCGGTTGTCGGCATCGGCACTTGTCCGCGGCTTGGGGGTAAACAGGTTAGGTCGCCACATCGCGATTGGCGCCACGCGGACTGACTCGCGCAGCGGGAACCTGCGCGTCGAGCGTGTCCCGATGTCGAAGCCTTACGGTTTGGCGATCTCGCGCACGACCCGAAACCGACCGTGACTGCGACACAGGTCGGGTGGCATGAGGCCTGTTTCGCGTCGCTCAAGAACCCCATATAATTCCAACTGGTAACTGCTTGTGGCGAATCTCAGTCCAACCAACCGAGGAATTCTTCGATCATGCCAAACCGCAGCTCGCAGAAAGTAGCACAATCTCCGAAGACAACGGTGTCGACAGGCTGCCTACGAAAGGCTCTGGCGAAACGTACGAAAGCCGAGCTTGTCGATGTATTTATGGAAATCGCGAGCGGTGATCGCGGCGTCCAGCGGCGACTCGAATCACGATTCGGACTGGAACTCCCGCCGAAGGAACTCGTTGCCGCAACTCGGCAAGCGATTGCGGACGCAACCGACTTTGACGAGCGGGAAATCAATCGCAATTTCAGCTACGACTATCAGGCCTACGGTGCTGTGAAACGCAACCTCGGACGATTGATCAAACAGGGCCATCTGCGCGCGGCGATGGATCTGTCGCTGGAGTTGATGAGTCAAGGAAGCTACCAGGTCGAAATGAGCGACGAGGGGCTGATGACGGAAGACATCGAAGAGTGTTTGCAGGTTGTCATCAAGGCCCTCAGACGGTGCGACCTGTCTGCGGACGACGTGATCGCGTGGTGCTCGGAAATGCTCAAGAAAGATCAAGTTGGGTTCATTTGCCATAAGGAGCTTCAGGCCGTACAGGACCGATTCGACACGTCGCGTTCGTCGTAAGGCCGCCAATTCTGCGGATTGGTGTGGTGACTTACCAAAACTTCCCTATTCTCGAACATGCCCGAGAGGCAAGCATGGGGCTCAAACTTGGCAAAGGATCGGCATTTGTGAAGAGCCGCTTGCGGCGTCTTCCGCAGGACGGCAACGTTTGGGAAGCCGACTTTTTACTGGAACTCGACTACTGGACCGGAATCGTCATCGAACGAGAACATGGCTTTGTCTTCGCCTTGAGAATGCTGGAAACCACTCCGACCATCAACGACCTCGCAAGTCTCTTGGCGGATGCGATGCAACGGCCACTGGTCGAGATGCCATGTCACCGTCCACGAGGCATCCGGCTTCGGGACAATCCAGAATGGCAGGACTTGGCACCCCATCTGGAGGAACTCGGCATCGAGGTTATATTCACGGACGATCTTTCGACATGGGACGCTGCCGCTGCTGATTACCGTTCTCCCGTGAAAGAGCTTTGGTTGAGCCTGCGAGACCAATCAACCCGCACGACATCCGATCCAGGAGCTGCGCTGACCATGGCAAAACGTCAATCCACGAATCCGTTCCAAGGCCGCTGGTTGATCCAGTCCATGACGGCCTGGGACGTGGACGAAACGGTCGAAGAGATCCAACCGGCATTTGAATTTGAACGTGGGGACACTGGCCAGCTCCAATTCGGCTGCGTCGAGGGGCAATTGGACTACCGGGTCACACAGCGCGATGGCCGGCCCGCCGTTGAATTCTCTTGGGACGGCCATGACGAATCGGAACATGTGTTCGGACGAGGATGGGCCATTCTCGACGGCGACGAGCTGGACGGCATGATCTTCTTTCACCTCGGTGATGAATCCGGCTTCACCGCCCGGCGTGTTCGGACGAACGCCGGTCGGAAACGGCGGTGATGCGGCCAAAACGCATGAAGGGAAAAGCATGTCCGAGCAGAAAGGCAAGACGCCGCTTACTGGCAGGTTCAAGCGTGGCGACAAGGTGCGTGTGAGGCATGGGGTCAAAGACGCCGATTACCCCGGGCCTGTAAGAAATCTTGTGTCAGCTAGCAGGAATGGGTAGTTTTTATCACCCTTTACCTGATGAGGAGACTGACACATGGATGGTTCTTTACGAACACGCGCAGAGCAGCTAGCAAGTGAGATTG
>JACQFF010000131.1 GCA_016200205.1 Planctomycetia bacterium | reverse complement strand
TGTTCTGTCCCAACAATCGCCCCACGCGGCGCGAGATCGCCAGCACGTCCTGCCGGCGCCGGGAGCAAGCGGCCGCGATCTTGGTCAGTCCCTCTTCGATGCGTTTCTCAAAGCGGGCGTGCATCGCCTGTTCTTTCTCATGGCGGTCACGACTGCGACAAGGAATATAAGTCTCGGTGGTGCCGTCGGGGCACTGGCACAACTTGACCTCCAGCCCCTCGCGGATCGCGCGCCAGTCCTGCCCCGCCAACTGCTGTTCAAATCGCTTGAGCTGGCTCTTGGGCGTCCCTACGAGATACTGCCGCGCCGGTTTTCAGGCCAAGCTGGCCCGGTTTGCGGTGAATCGCCCCCTGAATGACCGACCAGGAAGCTCTTGCTGATTGAAGGTGAAGCGAAAACGTCGAGTTCCCTGCGCACGGAGCTCGTCGAAAACGGTTGTCATCAATTTAGCCGCCGGCGGCGAGGACTTGCGGCCGTCGAGGCGACCGGTGGTTGATTGCTAGCAACAAGCACTACGCGGTGCTGACCGTCGATCGACTGTCGAACGTCGTGGCAAGTCCGGGACATTAGCGAGACTTTTCCACGTTCTCCTACCGGTCGGCCGGCATGAATTTTTCGGATTGGGTCAGGTTCTCCCACCGCACGATCCGAATATCGAATACAGGCAGGTTTCATACCCCGGCTGACCCAAGCTGCCAACAACCCGCCAGGCTTCCAACCACTTCGAGTCGTGCGGTGAAAACCGCGGTCCGCGTCGCTGAGAATTAGATCTCGCGCTCGGACTGGGCATCGTCAAACGCAATTCACAAGGACGTACGCACATGCGAATTTCACTTGTTAACAGTCTGACCGTGGCTTTGTTGCTGCTGGGTGCCGCCGGTTGCTCAAGCACGCAGTCGTTTTGGAATAACTTTTCCTGGCGAAAACCTGCCGCCGCGGCGTCCAACCCAGCGGCGAGCAGCGCGCCCTCGAACGTGTTCGGCCCATCGGCTACGAATCCGCCGACGGTGACGATGCCCAGCAGCGCTCAGCAAGTTGGGGCCACCTTGCCTGTCTATCCGGGCACGCCGTACCCGGTCACGCCTTATCCGCCGGTCGCTGTTGCCCCTGCCGTGGTTGCCAACAGTCCGGCTTATCCGGCCAACTCCTCCGTAATGCCGCCCTCGAGCGCGGCAGGGGGTAGTTACGTGCCGCAAAGCATGGCGGGCGGTTCAAGTGTCCCACCGGCTAATCCGTATGCCGCGGCGCCGTCGCAGGGCCAGCCCTACGGTGGAACTCAGAGCCAGCCGTATAATGCGGCGCCGCAATCGGGTCCCTACAATGCCGCCACGACTCAGCCCGGCGCATATACGCGCTAACAAGGCGATCGCTTGAGCTTGCGATTGGTCGACGCGCGGTCGGCTACTGGTTAGCGGCCGTAGGTTCCAATCAAGAGGCCCTGGCCCAAGACGTGGCCGTGGATGGCGCGCAACAATGCCGGCTTATCCGATCGCGGCTCAAGCGGCAGTGCCGCGTCGAGGGCGTAGATCCGAAAATGATAATGGTGGGTGCCATGGCCCGGCGGCGGCGCCGGCCCGCGATAGCCGGTCGTTCGGCCCGATGTCCAGGAATTTCGCCCTTGCATGGCGCCGGCGGGGTCCTTTTGCAATTGCGGCTGAGGCGGAATGCTTTCTTTCAGGACGCGCAGATCGCCTGGAATCTTGTAGATCACCCAATGCACCCACGGCTCCGTGGTCGGCGCGTCGGGATCGTCGCAAACCAGCGCCAGTTCCCGCGTGCCCGCCGGAACATTTTCCCAGGCCAGAGGAGGCGAGATGTCGCTGCCATCCTCCGTGTGTATTTTGGGGATCGGTCGGCCGTCGGCGAAAGCCGAGCTTTGCAATTTGATAGTCATCGGCGGAGTTCCTTTCTCGGCGGCACACCCTCCGGCGGCGATCCAGATACTGACTGCTAGCGGAATGACACGCATCAATTCTCTCCCTCGTTTCCAGCCAATTTTACTGCATCTCGCGTGCCGCTAGCACAAAAAAGACTGGGCTACTGGTTTTTCTCGGCATTGACTGCTGGCAGCCAAGGCGTCTAAACGGCTACAAGCTTCGATTCGGCCAATATCTCTCGGACGAGCGTTGAAAATCATTTCACGTAAGAATAGCCATAGGCGTCCGCAAGGCGCCCCCCCTGGTGCGGCCCTTGCCGCGTTGGGTACCATGAAGTGTTTCCCGCACCACTCGATACGCCGGCCCGAAGATGCAACGCGCTGGTAATTTTGAAACGGCAGGCAATGGGCTCTTGCACCATGCGGTCGGGAGCAGCACGCTGCTTTCGTTCGAGCATGTGACCAAGTTTTACGGGCCAGTGATCGGCATCAACGACGTTAGTTGCCGAGTGGGGCCCGGCATCACGGGGCTGTTGGGAGCGAACGGCGCGGGCAAATCGACGTTGATCAAATTGGCCAGCGGGCAGTTGCGGCCGACGCAGGGAACGGTGCTCATTGGCCAGCATCAGGCCTGGAGTACGGCGGCTAAACACCATCTCGGCTACAGCCCCGACTTGAACAGCTTTTACGAGGAGATGACGGGCCGCGAGTTTGTTTACACCATGGCGCGGCTGCATGGCTTTTCGCGCGGGGAAGCACGCCAGCGCACCGAGTATGCGTTGGAAGAGGTGGGGATGGCCGACCGGGCCCGCCGCCATCTGGCGGGCTACAGCCACGGAATGCGGCAGCGCATCAAGCTTGCGCAAACGCTGGTCCACGATCCTTGGCTGCTGTTGTTGGACGAACCGTTGGCCGGCATCGACCCCGGCGGACGACGAGAAATCAGCGAGCTGCTGTTAAAGCTCGCCGGCCAGGGCAAGACCCTGCTGATTTCCAGTCACATCCTGGTCGAAATAGAACAGCTCTCGAGTTCGATCATCATGATGTCGCGCGGGCGGATCGTGGCTTGTGGAACGATCGCCGAAGTGCGCAATCTGATGCAATTCCGGCCGCTCGTGGTCGAGATCGTGGCCGAACCGGCCCGCCGCCTGGCGGCGCTGCTGGCCGAGAATCCAGACGTGCAGGGGGTGGAAGTTCGCGACAGCGTTTTGATCGTGCGGACGCGCAATCCCTCGAAGTTCTTCGACCAGATTGGGCAATTGGTTTGCGCGCATGGCATCGAAGTGCTCCGCTTGCAGACCCTCGATGGCGGGGCCGACGCGGTGTTTGAATACCTGCAACAAGGCCGGCCATGAAATTGCTGCGGGCTTGGACCACCTTGACGTCGCTCACCTTTCGCCGCCTGCTTTGGTCGGCCAGCACGATGATGGTGCTTTTGCCGCTGACCGGTTGTTTGCTGTTCATTCTGTGGAGGTTCCACAATCGGCCCGATCTCGCCACTCGCGACTTTCGCGACTTCAGCGAATTCCTGATCCTCATCTTCGCGTCGATTGTGGTGCCCATCTGTGCGTTGGCTTTCGGCACAGCCAGCGTGGGAGGCGATCGCGAGGATCGAACGCTGGTCTTCCTGTTAGTGCGGCCGATTCCCCGGGCGCTGGTGCTCTTGGCGAAATTCACCGCCACGTTGCCCTTGGTCCTGGGCCTGGTGGTGGGCAGCTATTGGTTGTATTGCCGATTGGCCGGAGAGGTGGGCCAGGTGGCCTTCGGGCTCTATTTGCCGGCGCTGATTTACATGACGCTGGCCTACGTCTGTCTGTTTCACTTGTTCGCCGTCGCGTTCAGGCACTCGACGATCATCGCTTTGATCTACGCGCTTTTCATGGAGCTTTTGCTGGGCAACATCCCGGGCATCGCCAAGCGCGTGGCCGTCAACTATTATGGACGGTCGATCATGTATGCGGCCGGCGCAAACGAAGGCTTGCCCACCCCCGATCCGCGCTGGTTCGAGCCGCTATCGGTCGACGCGGCCAGTTGGGCGTTGGTGGGAATCGCGTTCGGTGGGCTGTTGTTGGCGCTGGTGATCTTTTCGCGCCGCGAGTATCGCGACTTGACTTGAGTAGATTTTGCCAGCGGCGGAGTTCATGGGATCTGCGGTTCGTAACGGATCGGCTGGGGAATTACTCGACGACATCCACCGCCCGGACCCGACGGACCAGCGCCACAAGCGCCACTGCCGAGAGCGATCCTAAAATGGCCAGCGCCCACCAGGCCAGGTCCTGGTCGATCTCGCGGCGGAATGTTCCGAAGCATAACTGACCGACCAGGCGCATATCGCGCCAGGGATCGAGCAGCCGCCAAAAATCGTTCTCGGTTTCGCGGTACAGGTAATCGCCTAGCCGACCCACGAGCAAGAATAAGCTGGCCCAAGCGATCGTGATCGGCACGATCCGCTGCAAGTAAGCCGAGATCGCGACCAGCAAAATGCTGTTCACCACGCAAAGCACCATGCCGAAAGCCAGCACGCCGACGGCCACTCGCCAGTTGTCGACCCAATAGGCCGGCGCCGAAGTGAACATGCCATATTCCAAAAACAGCAGCAGGGCGGGCAGCGTGGTCAAAATCGTCACGACGCTGCTGATCGCCAGCAGCTTGCCGACGATATAGTGCCGGCGATCAATCCGCCGCGAGAGATAAAACGGCAACGACTTGAGGCGGAAGTCGGAGCCCACCAACAGACTGCCGGAGAAAGCCAGCAGAATCATCACGATCACGCTCTGGCCCTGCATGAATCCGATGTAGCCGTTGTCTTGGGCGAGATCGCTATCGGCGTTGAAGCCAAATTGTTGCAAAAGCACTCTGCGAACGTCGGGCGGCAAAGCCAATTGCGTCACCGCGTATATAATGCTCCAAAAAGCCAGGAAGCGCAACGCGCCCAAACCCAACACCAGCCAGTAGGCCTTGTTGCGAAAGACTTGCAACACCGCCACCCGCACAATCGCCACGCACGCCACCCAAGGGGTCCGCAGTCGGCCGTTCCAGCCGTGATAGTGAGCCTGGTCAATTTGCATGCTTCGTGGTTTTCCTGCTGAAGCGGGTCGACGTTTCGCCTACGTGGTCGCCGGGGCATGTGCCGCTTGTTCGGTGACGCGGAAGAACAGCCGTTCCAAATTCTCTTCGTCGGCCTTGAGCTCCGTGAGCACCACGCCGGCCGCCCGGGCGATTTCGAAAAAAGTCGTGGTGCTGAACCCGGTGGGCACGGTGACCATGACTTTGGTCGAACGTTCAGGCTGTTCTTCGGCAAACCGTATGCCCACATTCGCCAACGCCGCACGATAGCGATCCAAGGGCCCTTCCCAACTCAGTTCATAGCGATTGCTGACCTGGTCGCGCATTTCTTCCATCGTGCCGGCGCGGACGACCGTGCCGCGATCGAGCACGACGATCTGCTGACACAGTCGTTCGACGTCGCCCAACAGGTGCGTGCAAAGAAATACGCTCTTGCCTGTCTCGGCGATCAGATCTTCGAGCAGTTGCAGCATGACGATTCGCCCGGCCGGATCCAGACCGTTGGTGGGCTCGTCGAGCAACAGCAATTGCGGATCGTGCACGAGCGCCGCGGCCAGTTTCAAACGCTGTAGATTTCCGATCGAGTATTCTTCCAACCGCCGGTAGCGCAATTCGCCGAGACCGACGTAATTGAGAACCTCGTGAGCCCGCCGGCGGGCATCGCGATGGGGCATGCCGTACAGGTCGCCGGCAAAGGTCACGAACTCGACTCCCTTGAGCATTGGCACAATAGCGGCGGCTTCGGGCATGTAGCCGACTCGGCCCCGCAAATCGGGCGTGCCGTGGAGAATGTCGCAGCCGAGAATCGTCCCCCCGCCCGAATCGGGCTTGAGCAGCCCGAGCAGCACTTTGAGCAACGTACTCTTGCCGGCCCCGTTGTTGCCGATCAGCCCGATCGTGCCGCTCTCAAGCGACAGGTTCACGTCGCGCAAGGCATGCACGCTGCCGAAACTGCGGCTGAGATGATGGATATCGACAAGCTGCATATCGCTCTGAAGCCGCGTGCTAACGTAGGGCCTGGATAGTTAAAGATTGGTCGCGATCAGGAAAGCCCGGTGTTGGAAGTGCGATCGGAGTTGCTGGTCGTTGGCTCCCGCCGCGCTGGCGTTCTTGGCGATTGGAGGTGCTGAAATTGTGGTGATTTCGCGCCAAGTTGCCCTGGATTTTTTGTCTCCCACGCGACAGTATACGGTGCCTGTCGTGAATGATAACATTGAACTCTACCCCGAACCACACCCCCAAGTTCCGGCCATTGAGGAAACGTCCCGATGAATCGAATTCTGACCTTCCTGGTGATTTCCGCTTTTTGCTGGTGGCCCTCGGTCGCGGAGGCGGCGGCGGAATATCGAGAAGAGTTGATCTTTCCACTCAACCCCCAGCACAACCACGCCCCGGGAGTCGTGGAATGCCCCAACGGCGATCTGCTGGTCTCCTGGTACCGCGGCTCGGGCGAGCGCTCGGCCGATGACGTGGCCGTGCTGGGTTCGCGCCGGACCAAAGGGGCGAGCACCTGGAGCGAGCCGTTCGTGATGGCCGACTTTCCCGGCTTCCCCGATTGCAACACCTGCATGATGATCGACAAGCATCAAAAGCTGTGGCTGTTCTGGCCCATCATCTTGGACAACCACTGGGAAAGCGCATTGACGAATTATCGCACATCGAAAGACTACACCGCGGCGGGATCGCCCAAGTGGGATTGGCAAGGCGTGATCTGGCTCAAGCCGGCCGACTTCAAAGACAAGGCGATGGACCTGCTCCGCGAGAATCTGGCCAGGCGGCAACAACCTCTCTCGGATCGGATCCAAGCCTACAAGGAGGGGCTTGAAAAGCGCTTGGGCGAGAAGCTGGCGCAGCGGTTGGGTTGGCAGCCGCACTGCAAGCCCACCGTGCTCTCGACGGGTCGCATTCTGCTGCCGCTCTACAGCGACACGTTTTCGTTTTCGCTGATGGCCGTCAGCGACGATGAAGGGCAGACCTGGTACGCCAGCGAACCGTTGATCGGCTTCGGCAATATCCAACCGGCCGTGCTGGAGCGCAAAGACGGCTCGCTCGTGGCCTACATGCGCGAGAATGGGCCGCTCGATAAAATCCGCGTCAGCGAGTCCAAAGACCAGGGACTGACCTGGGGGCCGGTCGGCGCGCTCGAAATTCCGAATCCCGGGTCCGGCTTGGATGCGGTGCGGCTGGCCAATGGCCATTGGGTGTTGATCTACAACGATTCGACCAGCGGGCGCAACAGCCTGGCCGTGTCTCTGTCCGAGGACGAAGGAAAGACTTGGAAATTGACGCGGCACTTGGAGCGGCATCCCAAGGGCTCGTTCCACTATCCCTCGATCATCCAGGGGCCTGATGGCACGATCCACGCCGTTTACAGCTACTTTGTCGAGGAGGGCAAGAGCATGAAGCATGCGGCCTTCAATGAGGATTGGATCCGCGGACAAGACTCGAAATAGATTTCTTTTTTGCGAACTCGGCTGCATGGGTTGCAGTGGCAACGTCTGCTCGAATGCCATCGTCGCCAAGCGTTTCGAACCACCTGGGGAGTCTTACAACGATGTACCTGCTATCGCTGAAATCCGTGGCCTTGGGTCTGGGAGCATTACTAATCGCCGGCCAACTTCCGGCCGCCGAGCCGACAGGCAAACGCTACGTCATCATTCATGCCGATGATGCCGGCATGTCGCATTCGGTCAACCTGGCCACGATCCAAGGCATGGAGCAGGGGATCGTTTCCTCGGCCAGCATCATGGTCCCGTGTCCTTGGTTCAAGGAAATCGCGGCCTACGCCAAATCGCACCCCGAAAAAGACTTCGGCATCCATTGCACGCTCAACAGCGAATGGAAAGACTATCGTTGGGGCCCGGTTGCGCCGCGCGAAAGCGTGCCCACCTTGATCGATTCCGAAGGATATATGTGGGGCGGAGTGGGCGAGGTTGCGTCGACTGCCAAGGCCGCCGAGGTGGAGACTGAGCTGCGAGCGCAAGTCAAACGCGCCTTGCAGTTCGGCGTGCCGGTCAGCCATCTGGATACGCACATGGGCGCCGTGGTGAGCCGGCCCGACTTGCTCGAGGTCTACGTGAAATTGGGCGTGGAGTTCAATGTGCCGGTGTTTTTCATTCGCGGGCTCGATGCCGGCGCGGCGGCCACGAACCCGGAGATTCGCTCCCGCGGCGTCGAACTGCTCAAAGTGCTCGACAAGCACAATCTGCCCGTGCTCGACTCTTACACGCAGTATTACACCGGCGAAAGCTACGACACGAAAAAGAAAATGTATCTGAAAGTCTTCGAAGATACCGAGCCGGGAGTTCGCTACCTGATCATTCACTGCGGCTACAACAATGAAGAGTTGCAGGCCATCAGCTCGAGCGCCCAACTGCGCGACAACGATCGCCGCGTGTTTACCGATCCCGAGATGATTGAAGCGGTCAAGAAGACGGGCGTGGAAGTGATTTCGTGGAAGCAGCTGAGCGAAATGTATAAGAAGAAAGTCGCTGCCGAAAAGTGACAGGTCGGATCGGCACGCCGAAGTTTTTCTCCCTCTCCCTTTGGGAGAGGGCCGGGGTGAGGGCGTAATTCCGTGTTGCAATTCCCCTCTCCCAGCGGGAGAAGGAATCGCACAAGGCAATTTGTGTTCAAGTTACAACTTCAGATAGATCTTGTTCTTCTCCAAATGGCGAATGAACAAGTACGTGATGCCGAAGTAAACGAGAAAGCCGGCCGTGACGTACCAGATCGGCGCATCCTTGGGCGTGAACGGTTGGATGGCCTCCGCGACCATTCCGTGCAGAATGTAGCCGACCAGCGCGTTTGTGCCCAGCGTGCGAAACAGGCCCAGCCGCAAGCCCCACATATCGCACACGATATAGAACAGCGCATAGAGAGCCAGCGAAAATCCGGCGCCGAAGGTGTGGTACGAAACCGTGGCGGCGCGCTGGCTCATCATCCAGTAATTCTCCTGGCGATGAAGCTGATCCGGGGGCGGCACGAACGGGGGTTCGGCCCAATCAATCTGGTGCGCGTCTAACCGGTCGCGGCTCGGCAGCACGGCGTCTTCCGCCCGGATTTGGCCCTTCAAGCTTTCGACTTGATTCTCGGGCACATCGTAGAGCGTCGTGCCGCACGAGAATAGGTAGCCCAAGCCCATCAAGACAAGCGACCAGAAAATCATTTTAACTAGCCGGGGCCGGCCATCGGCCGCCGTCACTGAGTCGCAGGACAACGTGCCGACCATCGTGGGGATGGTCCAGCCAAGAAAACCCAACACACCGCCGTCGATTCCGCCGGTATGCACCCAATCGAAATAGAACCAGTACGAGAGGACTACTTGCAATGCCGCCGAGGCGATCATGTACGCGATCCGCACCAAGGCGCTACCGCGAATGACCGGCAGAATCCACAGCGAGGTGACCGCGATGTGCATCAGCGTCTGAAACCAGGTGCCCTTGAGCGGTCCGCGAATCGCTTCCCAGGGGCCCTTTTCCACCAGCGTGTCCCAACTGCCGGCGCGGCTGCCGACGTTATAGACCACCAGCGCGACCAGCGCGAGCCCCAACATCCGGCGGACCATGTGGGCGTAGGCCGAAGCCAACCCGTCGGTCTGCGCCCGCCGCCCGAACGTAAGGCGGAAGGCAAAGCCGACTGCAAAGAAGAATTGCGGCATGATCGTGTCGGCGTAGCTGAAGAACGTGTTGCTGTGCTTCAGCAGAATCGGCGTCACGGCGAATGAGCCGACGAAGTTGACCAGGAACATGCCCGCGACCGTGTAGCCTCGAAACTGGTCGAGCGAGGCGATGCGTGGCGTCGTTGGTTTGGCAGTCGACATGGAACTTTTCCGGTCCTGATCGCCTACTTGTTGTCGAGTTGCTTGTCGAACCAATCGGCCATGATCGCCACTTCCTCGTGGATGGTCGGCCAGGGGTGTCCGCCGCCCTTCTTGATGATCAGCTCGGCCGGCACGCCCGCGCTCTTCAGGGCCGCCAGCAGTTTCTCCGATTGCTGCAAGGGCACCATTGGATCGGCGTCGCCGTGAATGATCAGAAAAGGCGGGGCCTTGGACGTGACCAGCAGGGCGGGACTGATCTGCGTCAGCTTGGCAACCAACTCCGAACCGCTTGCCGGGCCAACACCCCCGGGCGAGACAAACCGCTTGACCCGTTCCAATTGGGGACCGTCGGCCGTGCTGGCGTCAATTTTTTGTCCGCGATAATCCAGGAAATCGGTCGGCGGGAAGAACACGCCGGCGGCCTTGACGGCCGTGTTGTCGTCCGCGGTGACAGCCACCAGCGACGCCAGGTGCCCGCCGGCCGAACCGCCGGTAATGCCGAGCCGGTTCGGGTCGATCTTATATTGCTCGGCGTTTGCTTTCACCCAGCGGACGCCCTGTTTCAGGTTGTCGGCCATTTCCGCCAGGCTGAACTTGGTGATCGAGCCCGGCCGCACGGCGAACACCGTGTAACCTCTTCCGCAGAAGATGTCGTAGACGCGGGCCCGCATGTGATCGTTGATCTTGCCTCGATCGGAATAGAATGCGCCGCTGGCGACGTCGACCATGCCCAGAGCGTTGCTCTTGCCGGTCGGCGTGAAGACATCCATCACCAGCCCCACGCCGTCGACTTCGGCGAAGACGACGTTTTTGGTTTGCACGTAAGGAACGTCCGCGGTGGCGTTGTGGGCGAGCGTGGCCACGGTCACCAACAGGGGCAGAACGAACGATATGGAACGTGTATTCACGGCAGGCTCCTTCGATGAAATGACCGGGGATAACGAGCGAGGTTTACGTTTGATTCCGCGACTCGACGAGGTTTTCAATGCGCGCTCCGCCTAAGCACGGTTTTCGTTTCAACGTGCTTGAGCAGTTCATCCTTGTCGAGAAAATAGGTGGGCTTCATTTTACCTTTGCTGAAGAGCTTTTCGGACTGGTCTTCGTAATGTGGGCTGTCGGCGTGATCGCTTTCGCCCAGCGGCAACAAAGTCCATGACTTGGGCGGCTTGGTGAGCAACACGATTTGCGTGGACGTTTGTCCTTTGTGCCCCAAGAATTTCTTGGTGCCGGGAATCGGGTCGAAACCGATGGCGCGCGGCGTGGCGATGTTGTCCACCGATCCACCGGCCGCCGGCCAGGTTTTTTCGCTGCCTTTGCGTCCCACGCGATAAACGTCGCCGAAGGCGACATCAACGCGGCCGAAATCGGCGATTAGCTTGGCCGACGCTTGATCGAGTTTGGCGAGCAATTGCTCGTCGGTGATCGTGGCTGGAGGTGGAAACCCGGCGCGGTCGACCTTCTTGATGTCATCGCCAAAGGCTTCCTTCCAATACTTATACGCTACCGCTCCGGTTGAATCGGCTTCGGCGCGGCGATTCCAATTCACGATCACGTCATACATCGTGGCGAGCCCCGTTTTCTGGCGAACATCAGCGCTAGCGATCGACCATGCCTTGCGCAAACGATCTTGCCACTGGTTGGCGCCGTAAACGCCGGGGCTTAGGGCCACGTCGATCGCATCTTCGATCGTCATCTTCTTGAGGTCGTGCAGCAAGTCGACACACATCGCCGCCCGCTGGTGCAACGGATTGTCGTAGGCTTCGGTAAGGTCCTTGAACCCGTTGAACAGATAGGGCCATTCCGACGATGGCCTGAGCGGGCACTCCTTCATTAAGAACTGCGGGCTGACATTGCAGTTCTGCATGTAGCCCTGCGGCGGGTTCTGAATCTGGACCAGATCCTCGAATTTATGAATGCCCAGCCATTCTGCTTTCGAGGTATTGCCGGGCATGGCCCGCTTGCAATCGAACCCCGCGGGCCGGATCGGCACGCGGCCATTGCGCACGTAATAAATGTCGCCATCCACGGTGCCGACCATGATGTTCTGTTCCATCAGTTGCAACATCGCGATCGCTTGCTTCATTTCCGCCAGGTTGCGGGCAGTGATCATCTTGTACGTTTCATCGGTCAGCCCGATCTCTTCGAAATACGGGATTTTAAACGTATAGGCTTTGCCGTTTTTGCGCGCCACGACCGGGCCGTGCCGGGTGGAAAGGATTTCTACCTTCTTTTCCTTCACGCCGTCGGCCTCTTTGACGTTGATCACGTCGGTGTGCGCGGTCATGTCGAGCCACTTCCCGTCGTAGCGGTACTGCCGCGGGTTCGAGGGATTGAGATCCTCTTCATAAACGTCCGAGGTGTCGGGCCCGCCGGTGGTCATGGCAATCGAGCAGTAGGGGCTGTGACCCAGCGCCGGCAGCGGATTGCCGAGCACGCACATGCCCGAGAATTGAATCTCGCCGCCGTACAACCGCACTTCGTAAAAGCGGAACGCGCCGTACCAGCTCAAATGGGGATCAATCAGCGCGATGGGCGCGTTGTAGGCCGTCCGCGCGGGCGCGACCAGCCATTCGTTCGAGCCGTGGTAGTCGACAGGATCGGGCTGGATGCCGATGCGTTTCAAATCCTCGCCGGCCGCCCCTTCGGGCCAGCCCCAAATGATGTACCGCGAGAGCGCGACGCACATCCAGCCTTCGATCTCGGGCGCCCAGGCGGGCACTTCCGAGGGATGCTCTTTCATGTATAGCTTCACGCCCGCCTGATAAGCTTCGATCAGGCTGCGCGACTTTGCGGTGAGTTGGTTGTAGCGGGCTTTCGAGATCGCGGCATGCTGCCAAACGCGTTGGCGGTAGTCGTCCTGCCAGAAGTCCGGCCCAAAGGCTTCGCTCATCGTGCCCGTCGCGCGGCGATATTGTTTGAGCAATTCTTCCAGCCGATCGGTGGCCTGGGCGTAACCATGGCCGAAGCAGGCGCCTTCGGCGCTGGCGGAAAAGATGTGGGGAATTCCAAAATCGTCGCGGTAGATCGTGACCTCTTCGCTGCTTGCGGCTTGGGCCCAACCGGTACAGGCCAACATGAGAGCCGCGAAACTCAACAGCGGTTTGGAGAATGGTGATCGACATAGCATGGCAATTTGTCCTAGCACGCTACAGGGATGCGAACGGGATCGCGCGAGGTAACAACGACGATTGCAGAAACGAGCACGACGCACGCACCGCTTGTCTCGTTGCGAGTTCCGCGTGCGGCGTTAACGACAGATTGTAATAGGCGATCGTTCACTTGTAAAAGTTTCTTGAGCATATCTGGCGGCGAAACCCGCAGCGAACCTACTTAAGCAGGTCAGCCATCGCTTCCATCAACACCTTCTCGACTTCCGGCGCCACGCGTGATACGTAGCTGGTTTCATAGCCTCCTTGAGAGTATGCGATTTGGGTGCCGATGTAGCCGGGGCCGTAATCGCCGTAGGCCGCCATGCAGACGGTCGCCTGCGGCTTCATCGCCGCCGCGGCCAACTGATACTCGACGAACAGTTCGCCCGGCATGTGAAGCACGAAGGCGGGACCCAGGCGCAGGCAGCTCAATTGGATCGCGTGACCGCTTTTCGAGCGACGAGCCCAGACCAGGTCGGTCGCCGCGCGCACGCGGTCGGACGGCTTGACCGACGCGTTGTCGAGTAACTGGACGAGCGGCGTTTCATCGATCAACAGGTCTCTCAGCGGCAGCGTGACATGGCGGGTTTTCCAGCCGATATCGCTGCCGCTGATCGGAATCCTTTGGGTCGCGTTCCACGCGGCGCTCATGCCGGCTGCTAGACGATCGGCCAAGATGGGCCGATTGGCCGGGGCGCCGTCGTTGTATTTGCCCACCGCGACGTTGCCCGCCGCGCCATTGAAATGGATCTGCGGCACGCCGGGCAAGGCGGCTTCGCGCTGCGCGCGGGCCATGCCCACGAAATCGAAGCTCACGCCCCCTTGCCCATAATAGCTTTGCGGGTGCGTAGCGTAGTAAGTCAGCACCACGAGCGGTTGATCGTTGTTCCAAAAGCTCAATGCACGGACGGTGGGATCGACGACGCCCTCGGGAGCCGCTCGCGCCGCTTCGATCGTGCTGGCGCTGTAGCGCACGTATTGCACCTTGCCATCGGGTCCGAGCACGCGGCGATTGGACGCCACGCGTTCGACGCGGCCGATGCCGATCCCCAGATGCGTGACTGGGTGCGGGGCGGTCATCGATTGGCGAATCGCCGCCACCGTTTTGTCGATCGTTTGCCGCGCGAATGCGACATGGAACATCGCGCCGCTCAGCCCGTGCGAGGCCAGCAGCGCCTCGGCGTCGAAATCGCAGCCCGGCGCGTCGTGCTGATGAAGCGTGTGGACCGCGACGCGATCAACCGATGTTCCGGCAGCGCGGGCCAACGCCTCGCGCCAAGCGTCGTACCCGCCGTTGCCGATGCCGACCCAATCGACGGCGCAGAGCACGATCGGGGCGACATCGCCAAAAAGCACGAGGCCACGCACCGAAAGTGGGTCGACGATCTGTTTGGCGGGCGCCACTGCCGCATCGCACAGCGGGCTGCCCAACGGCGGCGTGGCATCGACCTGAAATGTGCAAATGGCCAGCGGTCCGGCCGCGGCAAATGAAACCGTCAGCAGGCAAAGGGCCGTGAGGACGAACAGTCCGAGCTTGCGCGACATGTCGGCCACTCCAGAATAGGGGCGAACGCAAACCAACGC
>JACQFF010000120.1 GCA_016200205.1 Planctomycetia bacterium | reverse complement strand
TGGGCTACGGCCATGAGCGCCGGACCGCCGGACGAACTCACCCAGGCATTGAATTTCGTCGTCGGCAATGACAACAACGCCTTGTTTTCCGTGCAGCCGACGATTGACCCAAGCTGCACGCTGACCTATACGCCGGCGCCCAACGCCAACGGCACGACAACGGTTAGCGTGGCACTGCGCGACAACGGCGGCACAGCCAACGGGGGAGTCGATACCTCGGCGACGCAAACGTTCACGATCACGGTGACTGCGGTCAACGATGCCCCGGTTTTGAATAACAGCGGCTCGCCTCAGCTTGCATCGATTCCGCAGGCTCCCAGCAGTAATCCGGGAACGCTGGTTTCGGACATAATCGCTAGCATGTCGCCGTTGGGCTCGATTACCGACGTGGACGCCGGCGCACTGCAGGGCATCGCCGTGATCGGAGTCGACAGCAGTAATGGCGTCTGGCAGTACTCGACAAACGGAGGCGCCAACTGGACTCCCTTTGGCGACTTGTCGGTGAACGCCAGATTGCTGGCCGCCGACGCCGGTACGCGGATTCAATTCTTGCCGAATGTTAGTTTTTCGGGTTTGGTGCCCAGCGGCATCACGCTACGTGCTTGGGATCGCTCGAGCGGCAACAACGGCGATGTCGTGCCCATCAGCCAAACCGGCGGTACGACTCCGTTTAGCGTGGCGACGGAAACGGCCTCGATCAACGTGCTTGCCAACACATTTGCGGTTCGCGCTGGCCAAGGGGGAACCAATCCCGACGATGAAGGCCGCTCGGTGGTCGTAAGTCCCTCCGGCGACGTGTTCGTGGCGGGCACCCTCTTTTACGCCGACGGAGTTAGCGATTCGACCAGCGCTAAGCATGGCGATATTTTTGTGGCCCGCTATGCCGCCAATGGCACGCTGGTCTGGCAACAGATAATCGGGTCCACGGGCGACGACCGCGGCCTGGCAATCGCCCGCGATTCCCAAGACAACATTTACATTACCGGGGCGTTTCACGGCACAGTCGACTTTGACGTGAGTTCCGCCACCCACAGCCTAACAAGCGCCGGAGGCTTCGATGCGTTCGTCCTCAAGCTGGACGCCAATGGAGCGTTCCAATGGGTCCACGGCTATGGCGGCCCGGCGAGCGCCGCCGATATCGGCAACGGCATCGCGGTGGACTCGGTTGGCAACGTGCTGGTGACCGGGCAATTTGCCGGCACGGTCGACTTCAACGTTGGCGGTACTGCCACGAATTTGACCAGCGCCGGCAGCGACGATGTTTTCGTGCTGAAACTGTCCAACAGTGGCGCTTTGCAGTGGGTGCAGTCGGTCGGCGCCAGCGGCCTCGATCGAGGCACCGCCATAACGACCGATAGCACTAACCGGGTTTATGTCACGGGATCTTTTGCAGGCTCGCCCGATTTCGATCCAGGCACGGCCGTCACGACGCTGACCAGTTCGGGCAAGACAGATATCTTCGTGCTCCGTCTAAACGCCGACGGCACGTTTTCCAGCGCCGCCAAGATAGGCGGAAGCGGGGCCGACGAGGGCGAGGCAATTGCTCTTGATTCGGCCGGCGATGTTTATACGACGGGATTTTTCTCCGGCACGGCGGACTTCGACCCGAGCGCGGCGGTAAGCAATTTGGTATCGGCCGGCGGTGTCGATGCCTATGTCTCCAAGCTTTCGCCCACGTTCGCTTCGTTGTTCGCCGCGCGGATGGGCGGCAGCGGCGACGATCGTGGACGTGGTCTGGCCGTGCTCAGTGACGGAAGCCTCGCGGTGACGGGACATTTTACGGGCACCGCCGACTTCGATCCCGGCACCGGGGTCTTCAACCTCGTTAGTGGCGGCTCCAACGATATTTTCGTCTCGCGACTTTCGTCCACCGGCACCTTCGTGGCCGCGCAGCGACTCGGCGGCAGCTCCACCGATATGGGACGCGCGATTGCCGTTGATGTTTCCAATAATCTTTATCTGACTGGCCAGTTCTCGGGCACGGTTGCGTTCGACACTGGCGCCGGAGTCGTCAATTTGACCAGCAGCGGCGGGAAAGACATCTATGTGGTCAAGATGCTGCCGCCCCAAGGCGCCACACCGATGGCGAGCGTCGCGCTTGCCAGCATTCCGACCGCAAGTGTTCAGACCAGTAACTTGGACGTCACGGGCAATGGCGTTGTAAGTCCCGCGGATCTACTGGCCGTCATCAATTGGCTGAATTCGCACCCGGCCGACCAGGCCGTGCCGGCCGCCAGCGCGAGATACGATGTCAATCGCGACGGCAGGGTCACGCCGCTCGATGCTCTGACGATCATCAATGCATTATTAGACTCAAGTTCCACCACATCGTCACTGGCGTCCGGCTTCTTCGCCTCGGGGGCCGCCAGTTCAGTCTTTGCGCTTGGTTTGAATTCACCACCGACGCAGAACTTTTGGCAGATCGACGCGCGAGCAGCCGACAGCGTGCACGCGGTCAGCGGCGCCGGGTTGGCTCCAGACTTGCTCACCCCACCGGCTGCCGGCCACTTCGACGCCACTTCTTCCGCAATGGATTCGGCGTTCGAAGATCTTGCGGACGAAGACTATCACGATGATCTCAGCGTGGGCAACCTGCGATCGCCGCGGGCCGGCCGATGATAATACCTCGGTCGATTTGCGCCACGCGACGGTGGCGTCCGTCAAGAAGTGCGAATCGTTCCGACGCCGCCAGGAACTGGGTTCGTCTTAGATAGCTCGGGTCCGTCGGTGGGACAGTGCACCCGTTTCGCGGTTGATGCAGTCGCTACGTCGCTCACTGCTGGCATTTGTTCTCGTGATTGGTCCATGTCAAGCTGAGCGCCGCAATTCATGTCGGCGATGTGGTGTGGCCGGGACGCCACCACGATCGGCGCGCGTCGATATTGCGCACCTGCGAAGAGGACGATTCGCAAACTGATTGGTTGGGAGCCGAAAACCTTCGCCCGATTGTCACCAGAGCATGTGTTGTAGCCTCACGTAGCGCGGTTAGGTTGGTATGAGTATTCCACGAGTTTGTTGTAGGGCAAGATCGCCGAAGCAACCGGCCGCCGACAGTCGCGTGGTTAACCGGGGGTTTCGGGGCATGCCACGAAGTCACGGGACATTGAGTCGAGGCTCGAGACGGCGGAGAACGGCAAAAAACAGACATGGTCGGATCACGTCGAGATCGGGCTCGTAGCCTGTCTTACGGCGATCCTCGATTTAAGGACCGAGTCAATCATGCAAAATCACGATGCGCTTTGGCAAGCAGAGCAATCCGACCAACTGCCGACAAGTCGTACGTTCCGTCGGGTTGTATGGCAACGAAAATGGTGGGTTTTGTTGATCGTGGCCGCTTTTGTCGGCCTAGGCGCCACGTACGATCATTACGGCACGCCCATCTATGAAGGTTCCGCGCGCCTGTTGCTGCAACAGGTTGGGATCACCGGAACAATCACCAAGAAACTGCCGCACGGCGTCGAATTCGTTGATACCCAGGCCCAGGTAATCAGCGGGCCGGTGCTCGTGCGCGACGCGGTGGCCTCGCTGGGACTGCCGAATTTGGATCCGACGAATGTGGAGGGGCTGCAGTTGATCATCGACTCGCTCAAGGTCGAGCGCGTGCCACAGACCGACATCGTGTCGGTCGCCTTTCGCAACGAGGATCCGCCGGCCGCGTTAGCCGTGGTGCAAGCCCTCATCAAACAGTATCAAGCCTACCTGGTGCAGCAGCAGAAATTGAGCGAGATGGCGGTGCCCATGGGTCCCGATCTGTTGGAGATCCAGAAAGAGCTTTGGAAAGCCCAGGCTTTGGAAAAAAGCTTGGCCGAGCGATTCGGCGACAAGCATCCGGAAATGCTCGCGGCGCAGGAAACGGTGGCCCACTGGGAGCGATTGTTGGAGCAGCACACGCCGGTTCCGGCAACCACTAGCCAGCAAACGGAATTGAATGAAGAATTGCTGGCCAAGACGGGAGGAGTGAAGATCGCGATCATCGATGGCCCGAAACTCGCCGACGACCCGGTGTGGCCGAATCCCTTGATCGTGCTTCCGGTGGCCGCCGTGCTGGGCCTGCTTGCCGGCATGGGAGTCGTGGTGCTGCTGGATCGCGGCGACCACTCCGTGCGAACGACCGGCGATGTGGAGATCGCGTTGGGGATGCACGCTTGCGGGCAGATTCCATCGAGCAACGGTTCGGCTGCGCAAAACATCCACCGCTTCGCGCTGGAGGCCCCGAATTCGGCGTTGGCCAGGGCGGCCCATGCGCTGGGTCATGAACTGTGCCACGGCAGCGGTTCCGCGCAAGCGTCGGTCGTGCAAGTTACCAGCGCTCGCGAGCAATCCGGCAAAACGACGGTCGTGGCCAACCTGGCGTTCAGTCTGGCGGCGCAGGGCAAAAAAGTCTGCGTGGTCGACGCAGACCTGCGGCACGGCATCTTGCATCGCGTGTTCGACGTATCGGCCTCGAAGGGAGTTTCGTCACTGACGCGCGAGGGCGCCAGCCTGGAGGAGTTGCTGCAGACTTCGCCCATGGCGCCGATCGACGTGCTGACCAAGGGTCCCGCCGTCCGCAACCCGCTTCATCTATTGGCGCAGCCGCAAGTGGAGAAGGCGCTCGAGGCATTGCGATGGCAATACGAGATCGTACTGATCGATACGCCGCCGCTGTTAAGGCTCAGCGATGCTTCATTGTTGGCGCCGCTGGCTGACACGGTGTTGGTGGTCCTGCAAGCCCGAGTTAGCTCCGCCGCGAACGTGCGCAGCGCGATTGAGATGCTCAGGTCGGTCGGCACGAAAAACATCGGGTTGGTGCTCAACGGCTCGACCATCGAGCCTTGGATGGTCGATGGCGAAGAAATACGGACCGAGCCCCGCCGATCCATGCCCCAGGTCGTTCCTTCTGCGTCCGTCAGTTAACCGCGTCTTGATTTTCCGGAACTGGGAAACCCGAGGCTTCGCCGGCAACAACGCGTTGCCGGGCTGCCAAACCCACGGTTCGGACAAGTCACGAAAGAGGCTGAAAAATGCACCTAGTCTATCGCACACCACGCCTGCGGTCCGCGCAAGAATTGGCCGTCGAGTGTCAGGAAGATTGCCTGTGGGAACGACCGGCTCATTCGGCTCTTCGCGTGGCCACGAAAAACCTGTTTGACCGCTTGGTGGCACTTGTTGCCATCGTCATGGCCGCGCCGGCCATGGGATTGTTGGCCGTGATGGTACGGCTAAGCTCGCCCGGTCCGGCGATTTATTCCCAGTTGCGCATCGGCTACCAGGGCAAGCTATTCTACTTTTACAAGTTCCGCTCCATGTACCAGGACTGCGAGAAGACGTCCGGCCCGGTATGGGCTGCGCGAAATGATTCGCGAATCACGCCGCTGGGAAGGACTTTGCGGATGACCTATCTGGACGAGTTGCCGCAACTGTTCAACGTGCTATTCGGCCAGATGAGCCTCGTCGGGCCGCGGCCCGAGCGCCCGGAAATCACCGCGAAATTGCGGCGCGAATTTCCGGACGGTTACTACAAGCGTCTATTGGTCAAGCCTGGCATTACCGGGCTGGCCCAGATTCGCCAGGCCGCGGATCTGCAAGTCGAGGACGTCCGCCACAAGCTGCAATACGACTTGCTGTATGTGCGGCGGATGAGCCTGTGGCTGGACGTGAAGCTGATGCTGGGAACGCTCACTCGCATTCTGAGGCATTCGCAAGACGAGCGACGCAGCCGGAGACGGTCTCACACCCAGCGGCCGATGGACAATTTACCGCGGCTGGTGCTTGAGCGCAATGCGCGGTTCAATCGCGAAGAATTGATAAATCCGTCCGTGCATCCCGTCATCAGCGAACCGATGGCGTACACGACCGATGTGAGCATTGAGTCATGAATACACTTGCGGGGAGATTCACGGCGGCGCGACCGCGATACGCATACCTCTCGTCCAATGGCATGCTGGACGTACGCGACGACGAGCGGCGTCGACGTCACAAGTTCGACCTGAGCGATTACCTGCTGCTGACGGGCGTGGCGCTCGTACCGTTCGTGGCGCCCATGCCCGGCCCGACGAGTGCGACGCCTTCGAGCGTTGCCGAGCGGGTGACACTTTGCGATGGTTTTTTCGTGTTGGCCATGCTGATTGCCGCCTGGCAGCGAGCCAAACAGGAATTGAGTGGTTGGCTGAACCGTCGTCCGCGCGGCTTTTCAGTCGTGCCGGCGTTGCCTGCGCCTACCTGGAGGCTACCGCCTGTCTCTCCGATTTGGTTCTGCTCGGCCCTCGTGCTGGCGGTGATGGTACTTTCCTGGTTTGCCAATCCGCTCATGCCGATCAACCCGCACATGCTGGTGGCGATCGCGGTGCAGGTGTACCTGGCGATAGTCGCGGTGATGTGCGCAAGCGCGGTGTGTCGCTACGGAACTCCCCAGCCGATACTGGTAGCCTGGGTCGTCGGATTCCTGATCCTTGCGATAATTTGTACTTACGACTCGGGTGCGTTGATCACGAACCGACGCATGATCTATCCGGGCGTGGAGGGACGATTGCGCGGTCCATTCCGCACCACTGGCCAGTTGGCCGCTTATTCGCTATCGTCGTTTTTCGTCCTGCTCGCCGCGGCCAAATTCGTATCGCCGAGTCGCTGGGTAAGCAAGGCCGGAGTGCTGGCCTGCATGGCGCCGCTGTTCATCGTTCTGGCCTCTCGCCGCAGTGCCGTGGCCTCGCTGGTGGTCGGCTACGTGGCGTTGCTTGCTGTTTCGAAGCACCGCTTGCGGATTTTCTTGGGCACGGCGGTGCCTCCGGTGACCATCGTGTTGAGTTTGTTTCTGTTTGGCCCGCCGGAATTGCAGGCCTATTTGATTAACCGCGCGCGGCCATTAATCGGCCAAGATAAAGAGCGCGTCGACATTGCCGAAGACCATTTCTCCCGCGGCCTGGCGGCGTTCCAGGAACATCCCGTTTTGGGCATCGGCTTTGGCGCGTTTTCGGATACTCGCTTTGGAGAACTGACCGAGTCGATCACGCACGAACAACACTCCGGTTATATCGCCATCTTGGCCGAAACCGGCGCCGTCGGATTCTCGATCATGATGCTATTGCATGTGGCCGTGTTTTACGTATTGGTCCAAACGTGGCGGAACTCCACAGGCCGGTATCGCGAATTGGTAATGTACATGATGGTGGTCCTGGTAGCGCTGGGCGTGTCGGAGGTCTACAACCGCATATGGCGAGAACGGGGGATGTGGATCATCGCGGGAATGATCGCGGCCTTGCCCCTGATCGTGCAGCAAGATCGCCTGGCCAAATTCTCCAAAACATTTAGGTTGAACGGTTCCCTGAGATCGCGCATCACTTGACGACTCGCCTCGCCGCAACGCGTGGGCTCGACCGACGGCGCGCGAGTTTGTTTTTTTCGTTTAGGGAAATCTATGTCGTCCACGTCAGCCCCGGTGGCCTGTGTTGATGAGGACCCGGATTCTTCGGGACCGCGGACCGCGGTTCCCGCGGCCGCTCATGCGCCGTTGGTACGCGTGCGACTCGACGCGGAGCAATCGCGCGACGACGAATGCCGGTGGAGGGCCGCTGAAGCGCGGCTCAAGGAGCTGGTATCGCATAGTTTTGTGCGGCGAGCGGTCGGTCTGCCCGATGTTCACTGGAAGGCGGACATGGAGTTGCCGTCGAGCGTGGCGGTGGACTGCGGCGACCACCTGGTCCCGAATGTCACGTCGGTGGCCATGAACGACTGTATGAGCCTGGTGGTGACGGATTGGCGTAGCGAACATATTAGCCGGGATTTTTTGGCGGGCAAGTATCGACTGACGTCGGAACTTCTCGACGCCATCGAACACGGCGGCCGATTGCCGACCTCCGACGTGGGACCGCGGGAATTGGCCCGCCTGGTTCCTAAGTTGCTCCTTCGCCGACCAGGCTTCCGCGCCGAGTTTGGGCTGAACTTCGGCGGAAACCATTTTCTGGAAGTTCAATCCGTCAGCGATCTGGTCGATCCGGCGATCGCGCGGCAATGGAACCTTGCGCCCGGCCAAGTCACGCTCATGACGCACCTTGGTCCCGGGCCGTTCACCGGCAATCTGCTGCACCTCTACTCGAGCCGAACCAAGGTTCGCGCCGCGCGCCGCGCCGCGTATCTGGCGATCAAATTGCCGTTGCACGTTTTGGGCCGACACCAGTCATCGTTGGCGGAGCGTTATCGCGCGTATTTCAAGACGACAAAGTTTAGCGGTTTTGCCTTGGATTCGGAAATTGGCCAGGACCTGGATCGCGTCATCCGGCTGGGCTGCAACTTCGGATATGCCTATCAGGTGGGGTGTTACAAGGCCGTTTTGGATGCCCTGGTTGAGACGGCACGCGCATTCAATTTGCCCGACCCACACGCCCGCATGTTGTGGTCCGTCTCCCACAACCACATTTTCCGAGAACGCGTCGGCCAAACCGACGCGTTCATTGGCCGCCACAACTCGGTGCGCGCGTATGCCGGCCGGCCGGCACTGCTTAGTGGTACCTACAGCGTCGACAGTTGCTTGGGCATCGGGTTGACCGGTGGCGAGAAGTTTCTGCGCAGTTACGACCACGGCGCGGGCGCGCTGTTGGCTGGAGCCAGTCGGTCCCAAGCACTTCCTGAGATCGGCGGAACCAGCGCGAGTTTCAAGTTTCGCCGCGGCCAACCGCAAGGACTTCAGCAGGTTGCCGAACGCGCTTTGCGAAGCCGCCATTTGGTCGAACAAGTCATGGCGGCGCTTCACCAGAAACAGATCATTCGACCGGTTTGTTATTTGCGGCCCTTGGGCACGATGCGCAACTAGTTCGTTGGTCCGGGAAAGACGCCTGCGAGTCCACACATCGGTCGCTTCCTCGATCTTCAGTCTACACGCCGAAAGGGTCCGCTATGGACATTAAATTAAAGTTGGGACGATGGTCCTATAAGTCGTACGAGTTGTTGTGGCGATTGATGGCAGCCCGTCGTACGATCATATTGCCGCCCCCCGTTGTCGACACCGACAGTTTTTCTCCTGTGTTTCTGATCGGGTGTCCGCGTTCGGGCACGACGTTGCTGCGCGTGATGTTGGACAGCCATCCGCATCTGGCCAGCCCGCCGGAGACATTTTTTCTCCTGGATTTCG
>JACQFF010000119.1 GCA_016200205.1 Planctomycetia bacterium | reverse complement strand
GCCGGACAAAACCTATCGGTCGGTGCGACGCTAATCCGCGGCTCGGCTGAGCTCGCCGAAGTCACGCGGCGGTGAAATGCCGCTCGCAAAAGCCGCGGTTGAGTTTTGTCCGTTGGTTCTGAAAAAGTTCCTCGCGTCAATGGTTGGCGGTCGAGCTTCTCGTCGAGCCGATGTGCCAACGCGTCAAGATGGTCGCTCCGATCGTATTAACGGCCGCAAAAATTGCAATGCTCAACACGGTCGACGAGAGCACCGCGGCAAAGGCGTAGGCCGTATCCAATTTTCCGCTGGTCATGGTAATCAGGTAGCCCAGGCCAAAACTTTGCGTGCCGAACCCGGCGGAAATCTCCCCCACGATCGCGCCAATCACCGACAGCCCGCAGGAGATTTTGGCCCCGGTCACCAGGTGAGGTACGGCGTTGGGCAACCGCAATTTGAAAAGTTCCTGGGCCCGCGTGGCATTGTGGATTTCGAAAAGTTCAACCAGGTGCTGCGCTACGGTAGTCAAGCCGGCCGTGGCGTTGGTGATGATCGGAAACAAACTCAAGATAAACGAGACCGCAACCACGCCGCCGAATCCGTTGCCGAACCACATGATCACCACTGGCGCGATAGCCACGATCGGCACGGTTTGCAGAAAAATCGCGTAGGGGTAGACGCTGCGCTGAATCATCCGCGACTGCGCAAAGATCAGGCCCAAAGCGGTGCCCGCCACCAGGCTCAAAGCGAATCCGCACAACGCGCCGCTGGCCGTGAGCCACGTGGCCGAGGCCAGTTCGCCCGCGTGTTCACCAGCGGCCAAAAGCACGCGGCCCGGCGCCGGCACCAAATAAACGGGAATATTCCAGAACATGGTCGCCGCTTGCCAAATCGCCACCACCAGCGCGAAGAATGCCATCGGCGGCATGGCAACCTCGAACAGCCATTGGCAGGTCCGCGTCACGTGCCGGCCCTCCGCAGACACGCGCCGATCTCGCCAGTCAAGCGGACAAATTCGGCTTGTGAACGCAACTCGCGCGAGCGCGGCGCCGCGAACGGCACGCGAAAGTCGGCCACGATCCGCCCCGGCCGCGAACTCATCACCAAAATACGCTCGCTCAAAAACACCGCTTCCGCAATGTTATGCGTCACAAACATGCCGGTCCACCGCCGTCGAACCCAGAGGTTGAGCAGCTCTTCGTTGAGCGATTGGCGCGTGATGTCGTCAAGCGCTCCAAACGGCTCGTCCAACAGCAGCAATTCCGGATCGATCACCAGCGCCCGAGCCAGCGATGCGCGCATTCGCATGCCGCCGGAAAGTTCGTTGGGAAAGCGGTGCGCGAATTCGGTCAGCCCCACGAGCTCCACCACGCCCGAGACGAGCGACTCGCGACCGGTTCCCGTCGTGGGCTGCAACTCGAGGGGCAAACACACGTTGTCGCGCACATTGCGCCACGGCAGCAGCGTGGGGTCTTGAAAGACGAACGAGAGCCGCGTCGCTTTGCGACGCGCGACCGCGGGCCGGCAGCCCGCCACGTGCAAGTCGCCCGTCGTCGGCGCAACCAGACCGGCCACCAATCGCAGCAGGGTACTCTTGCCGCAGCCAGAGGGGCCGACAATCGATAGGAATTGCCCAGACGGAACTTCCAAGCCGATTTCCTCGACTGCACGGACGTCGCCATCGTACGTGACGCCGACCCCCTGGGCATGCACTAAGGCTTGGTCTGCGATCAATTTAGCTGTCCCTGTCAGCGGACATCTTTTCACCAGTTATTGATCTCTAGCAAATTAATGGAATTCGCGTGCCAGGCAAACTGGCCTATTTTGCGGGCCTTCCGTTGGTCGGCCCTTTTCCGACATTTACCTAGGACTCAATAACTGCCGCAGTATACGCGCAGGAGGGCAAAAAGGCGACGACATTTGCCCCTGGTCTGCCGGCACGCTAACGACAGATCTGGGGGTCGCCAAAAAGCCCAGCGAGCGTTGCCGTGACCTGGGGCCAAGGTATGATTCAAGTAACGTTGCTGGCTGCAAGATTAGCGATTTGCAAGAGGCCAATGATGGCGCGTCGAGTATTTCCTCTGATTGCCACTCTCGTGCTGTTGGCCGGATGTGGCGAATCGACTCCGTCGACGCCCGCCGACCAAGGGCTAGTCCACTTGCGCAAAGGCCGCTACGAGCAAGCGATCGCCGCTTGCGACGAAGCCATTCGCCGCGATCCACGCGACGCCAACGCCTACCTGGTCCGCGGACGCGCGTATCAATTCCGCGACGACAAGGGAGATGCCGACCGCGCGATCGCGGACTTCAGCGAATCGATTCGCATCGCGCCCGAGCAGACCGAGGCCTATTACAGCCGGGCTATCGCCTATCGCGATCAAGGCGACGCGGACAAATCGTTGGCGGATGAAACCAGGGCTCGCCAACTCGATGCCCGCATCGAACAGACCTATTCGCACATGCCCGAAACGGCGTCGCCGCTGCCGGTGGCTAGTTCCCAAAGCCCTGCCGACGAGACTGGCAGCGGCACGGTGACCGAGGCGGCCGAGCCGCCAGCGAGTGACATATTGAGCGAGGGCTTGCGTCGCAGGCGTCCCTTCAGATTGGACTCCCAAGAGCCGCGAGCCGGTTCTGCCGCCGCCGATACGACCACGCGCGGAATTCCGCGGAACTCGGCGCGCGACCCGCTGGGGCTGGACTCGCAGTTTTCGCGCCCGCGTTCGGGCGGCGAGGCGACCGACAATCGTCCGGCCTACGATCCCAATCCACCGCGCGACACACGCAACCGTCAACCGTATGACAAACTGAAGAGTTGGAACACGCCGCTGGACGAGCAAGACGTCGCCCAGCAGCAGCGTGGCGCCGAGGGCACGCGCGGTGAATCGGAGCGGGGCCCGAGCAGTTCGCGTCGGAACGCGCCGGCTGGCCCGGGTCGATCGCGCGGAGGACGGCTGTCGGATTTGCCACGTCTGCCGTCACCGGTTCAATCGCCGTTCCCACAACTGCCGCCGCGGCCGACCGGCTTTGTCGAAGAACAAATCCAAAGTCCGTTCAGACCGCAAACTCGGCAGCCCTTTAACAATCTCTACACAGTACCCACGGTTCACCCGCCCGGTGCTTACCACAACGATTATGATCCCTGATTCGCCGCGGTATCGCGCGCTGCCGCGGAGAGACATCGGCGGTTTCATCTGTCCATCGACAATGACGCAACAACCCATTGAAAAATGTGTGCCGCTGCTGGCTAATTCACGAACGCACGGCAAGTTGACGCGCCTTGGTGTTTCTCAACCGCTAAACACCAGATCGGCTAGTTGCGCCCGATGATAGGCGGCGTCGCCGAACAGGATTTCCGAGGCCTTTGAGCGTTTGTAGAACAACTGCAAGTCGTGCTCCCACGTGAATCCGATCCCACCGTGGACTTGCACGCCGCGATTGGCCACTTCGCGCGAAGCATCGGAAACGTACACCTTCGCGGTGGAAACGACCCGCGCGGCGCTGGCCGGCTCGGCGGTAAGCGCCCAGGCGGCGAAATAGGTCGCCGACCGGGAGCTTTCGGTCCACAGCAACATGTCGGCGCACATGTGTTGCACGGCTTGAAACGAACCGATCGCCTTGCCGAATTGCTGGCGCGTTTTGGCGTACTCGACCGCGTCTTCGATGATCCACTGCATCCCGCCCAGCATGTCGGCGCACACCGCCAATGTGATGACTTGCATCGAGCGCTCGAGCGCCGCGCGAGCCGCATCGCCGACGGCCAACACGTCCTCGGCGCCGATCGTCACGCCTTCGAAATTCACGTCGTACAACTTGCGCGTCTGGTCCAAGCCCGGGGTCGCGGTGATCGTGACGCCCGGAGCTTTCGCCCCAATAGCCAACAGCGCCAATCCATCGTCGGCGCGGGCAACGCAGACGATCAGATCGGCTACGCCGGCATCCAACACGAACGATTTGCGTCCGCTGACTTTGAAACCGTTGCCGACCTTCGTGCCCCGCAACTGCACGTCGGCCGGATCCCAACTGGCCTCCGGCTCGACGAGCGCGACGGTCGCCTTTGATTCGCCGGTGGCGAGAGCTTCCAGATGCTTAGACCTGGCGTTGGCTTCGGCGATCAGCGTGGCGGCCCAGACCGTTCCCAGAAACGGTCCCGGAAAGCAGGCCCGGCCCATCTCTTCAGCCACCACGGCCAATTCCACCGTGCCCAGGCCCAGCCCACTGCACGACTCCGCTAGATGAATGCCCAGCCAGCCTTGCTCGGCCACCGCCGACCAGAGCTCCGGGTGCAGCGCCGTGTCGGTGGCCATCAATTCGCGGACACGCTTGGCGGGGCACGCGCGGGCAAACAATTCGCGAGCCGACTTCTGCAATAGCCTTTGAGGTTTGGATAAATCGAATTCCATGGATCGGTTTCCTTTTGGAAGTTGTCTGTGATTTTATCTTGTTACCCCTCTCCGTTTGGGAGAGGTAGGGAGAAGCTCTTTGCCTTCCTCTATCGTCTCTACATTCTGTCGTCGTCTCCAAGCTCGCCCTCACCCCGGCCCTCTCCCAGTGGGAGAGGGAGATTTTTTCAATAGCTGCGGGGCAGACCAAGGACGCGTTGGGCAATGATATTGCGTTGCACCTCGCTGGTGCCTGCCTCGATCGTATTGCCACGCGAGCGCAAGTAGTTGTAGACCCAACGTCCGCTGTCGAAATTCGACAACAGGGCGTGGGAGCCCAACACTTCCATCGCGATCTCGGCATTGCGTTGATTCAATTCGCTCCAATACAGTTTTTGAATGGAGCCTTCGGGCCCCGGAATACCCGTCTTAGTCAAGTTGCTCAAAGCCCGCGTGGTGTTGAGCCGAAAAACTTCCAAGTCCACATAGCACTGCGCCAATTTCTGCCGCAGCACGGGATCTTCGACGACGGGCTTGCCATGCCGGCGGAGTTTTCGCGCGTGGTCCAAAACGGCTTCCAGGTTGCGCTTGAAGACCACGTACAACCCGCTACCCAAATTCGCCCGCTCGTTGCTCAAGGCCGTGATGGCGACGTTCCAGCCGTCGTTCACTTGGCCCAACACGCGGTTGGCCGGCACCCGGACATTGGAAAAAAACATTTCATTAAAGCCCGAGTCGCCCGACATCATCTTCAAAGGCCGCACGGTAATGCCGGGGCTCTTCATATCCACGAGCAAACAGGTCAGCCCTTTGTGCTTCGGAGCGTTGGTATCGGTCCGTACGACCAACAGGCACAAGTCGGCGATGTGGGCATAGCTGGTCCAGATCTTTTGTCCGTTGACGACGAAATCGTCGCCGTCGCGAATGCCCTTGGTCTCGAGCGAGGCCAGGTCGCTGCCAGCGTTCGGCTCGGAGAAACCTTGGCACCAGACTTCATCGCCGGAGAGAATGCCCCTCAGATATCGCTTTTTTTGCTCGTCGGTGCCGACCGTAATGATCGTTGGCCCGACCAAACCTTGGCCGATCGTGCCCATTCGTTCTGGCGCGTCGGCCAGCGCCAATTCTTCCTGGAAGATGGCCTGTTCGATGAAGGTGGCGCCACGGCCGCCGTATTCCTTGGGCCAGGCGACGCCGGCATAACCGCCTTCGTAAAGTTTGCGCTGCCAGTCTTTGAGATATTGATGGTACGCGGCCGCCGATTCGGCCGTTTTGACCGCCTGGCTGCTTTTCTTGGGCAAGTTGGCTTTCAGCCATGCCCGCAACTCGTCGCGAAATTCAAGTTCGCTCTTTGTCAGACCCAGATCCATAACTTGCCTTTCTACATGACTGACGACGTTTAAATCTCGGGTTTCGTATTCTCTGCTCGGTCCCCTCTCCCGCCGGAAGAGGAAGCATGCTCGACCGCTTGCCATAACAGTTCGGCGACGTCCATCACCTTGGTATCGCGATCGCCCCTGCGAGCGTTGATGCCGTCTTCCAACATGGTCATGCAAAACGGACAACCCACCGCCACCACGTCGGCATCGGTCGCCAAAATCTGCCTGGCCCGCTCTTGATTGACGCGCTGATTGGGCGGCTCATCGATAAAGCTCATCCCGCCGCCGCCGCCGCAGCAGAAGCTATTGCTCCTGCTCTGCTCCATTTCAATGGGCTCGGCGCGGGTCGATATCTGCACGAGTTGGCGGGGCGCGGCGTACACGCCGTTGTGCCGGCCCAGGTAACAGGGATCGTGAAACGTGACTTTCTTATCGCTCGGCGTTCGCGCCGACAGCTTGCCCTCGCCGACCAGTTTCGCCAGGTACTCGCTGTGATGATAAACCTCGTATCGACCGCCGAACTGCGGATACTCATTGCGAAACGTGTTGAAGCAATGCGGACAAGAGGTCACGATCTTTTTGACCTGATACCGATTGAGCGTGGCGATGTTTTCCTGGGCCAACTGCTCGAACAAGAATTCGTTGCCGATCCGTCGGGCTGGATCGCCCGTGCATTTTTCCTCGCGGCCCAAAATGGCGAACTTCACGCCCGCTTTCTCCAAGAGTTGCGCGAGCGACCGTACCACCTTTTGATTTCGTTCGACCAGCGCTCCGCCGCAGCCGACCCATAGCAGGACTTCGGCGTCTAGGGCGTCGGCCATCGTGGAAACGTTGAGCCCCGCGGTCCAATCGACGCGCGAAAACACCGTGCCGCGAAACGGATGCCCCCGCGTTTCCACCGACACGAGCGCCTGCTGCATCGTTTCGGGCAACTGGGCATCTTCCATCACCAGGTAGCGGCGCGTGTCGACGATCTTGGGCATCTGCTCGATCGACACCGGACAGGCCTCGACGCACGCGCCGCAGGTGGTGCATTCCCACATCGCCTCGATCGAAAGAGCCTGGGTCGTGCCGACGTACGATTGCGCGAAGTCGCCACGAGGAACGCGCGAGAGTTTTCGCAGATCGAGAATAATGTCGCGCGGCGAGAGCACTTTGCCCACGAGATTGGCCGGGCAGACGGCCGTGCAGCGGCCGCACTCGGTGCAGGCATCGAAGTCGAGGAGGTCTTTCCAAGTAAATCCGGCGAGTGAGTTGATGCCCAGTTTTTCCGCTTTTTCGAAATCGATCTTCCGTAGCGTGGCCCCAATCGGCGCCAGCCGCGACGTGTAGATGTTCAACGTCGACGTGATCACGTGGGCCATCTTGGTGTAGGGAGCCCAGGCGATAAATCCAAACGCCAGCAACAAATGCGTCCACCAGGTGGCCAGGTGCGCCGTTTTCATGGCCTCGACCGACATTAGCGGCCTCGAAGCCGCGGCCACAAGATTGCCAAACGGCGACCAGGCGCCCCACGGATCGTTGGTGGCGGCGATGCGCCAACCTTCGATCAAAAACCCGCTCGACAGAATCGCGAAGATCGCGACCAAAATGCCCGAGGCTTCGCCGGTGTAGACGAGTTGCGTGGGCCGCACGATCCAGCGCCGAGCACCCGCCATGCCGACGCCGATCATCGCCAGCGCGCCGAACACATCGGTAATGAAGGATTGAAAATACAAATAAAAGTAGCCGTGCATGATCGGGATGCCGAAGTCGTACTCGATCATGACCACGGTGGTGGCAACGGTGAGCACGATGAATCCCCAAAAGATCATCGCGTGCAGCGAGCCGGGATATAGCTTCCGCCAGGTGCGCAGTTGGAGCAGAGCGTATTTGAGGACCAGGCCAATCCGCTCAAGCGGGCGATCGAAGCGGTTTTCCGCCTGACCCCGGCGCCACACCTGGACGCGGCGATAAATGCCGTAGGCGGCCGTGGCCACGGTCGGCACTAAAAGCGCGTACATCAGCCACACGTGGCTGATGTTCCACAGAACTTCGCGGGTAGCCAGTTGAGGATCGCTCATGAGTGCCGGCTGAGTTTGTCGCGCAGTGGGCCGACGACTTTTTGATAGTCTTCCACCAGGCCAAAACGGCAGTGCTTGAAGATCGGCGCGTCGGGGTCGCGATTGATGGCGCAAATCACCTTCGCGTCGGCGATGCCCATGATGTGCTGGCTCGCGCCGGAAATGGCGATCGCCATGTACAACTCCGGCGCGACCTTCTTGCCGGTCTGGCCGACCTGCCACGAAGGGGGTACCCAGCCGGCATCGCAAGCGGCCCGCGAAGCGGCCATTTGCGCGCCCATCGCCTTGGCCAAGGCTTGCAATTCCTTGAACGGCTCGGGCCCGCCCAATCCACGGCCACCGGAAACGATCAACCGGGCCTCTTCCAACGGCACTCCTTCCTTGGCTTCGACGTGGCGCGAGACCACTTTGACGCGCTCGTCGGCCTTCAGACCCAACTTCAATCGCTGGACCTCGCCTGCCGGTCGACCCGTGGGGTCCGCGGGCGCCATGGCGCGTGCTCGCACCCACACCACGCCGGGCGAGCGACAAAGCGCGATCACCGCCGTGGCTTTGCCGCCATATACCCCGCGGGTGACACGCAGTTGTCCGCCCTCGGCCACGACTTCAACCGCGTCGCTGGCGGCGCTTCCCCCCAAACGGTGCGCCAGCCGTGGCGCCAACTCTTGGCTGTAGGTGTCGTTGCCCAACAGCACGGCCGTGGGCTGCAACTGATTGCAGATGGTTGCTAGCGCGGTGAGGAAATTCTCGGGGTGATATTCTTCCAGCGGAGCATCTTCGGCCAGCACCACCGTATCGGCCACGGCCTGCGCGCCGGCGGTCAATGCGTCATCGGCCGGGCCCAGCACAGCCGCGCGTAGCTTTTCGCCCAGGCTGTCGGCCAGCCTGCGGCCGGCGCCCAAAATGCCCTGGGCGGCCCTATCGAAGCCGGCGCGCCCGAACAAATAGCAAACTACGTCCTGCACGATCATTCTCACGGAGGGTTGGCTTACATCGAGCGCATACAATCGGTCACGCGATGGGCGAAGGCGTCGATCTTGGCTTCCAAGGTATCGCCCGAAATGAATTCGCACTGGGTTTCTTTGCGCGGAATGAACAGCTCGGCCACGCGGTAGTAGCTGTTGGCCGTGCTGGGATCGATGCCCAATTCGGCCAGCGTCCATTTGACGAGCGGCTTGCGATACGATTGCATCACGTCGCGCGTTTTAGGAATGCGCGGCACGTTCTTTTCGTGGTTCGTGATCGTAATTACCAACGGCGTGGCCGATTCGAGCAGTTCCCAGCCGCTGTCGGTCTGCCGTTTGACTTTCACCGCGCCGCTCGCCGCGCTGGGCTGCAGGTTTTCGGCAAACGAAATGCACGGCACTTGCAGTTCCTCGGCCAACAGTCCACCGGTTTGGCCCGCCCCCCAATCGCCCGCTTCGCGCCCGACCAGGACCGCGTCAAACGGGCCGATCTTGCGAATGCCGGCTGCCAGAGTTTTGGCGACGAACAGCGGATCGGCATTGGGCGCCTCGTTCAGTACCAGAACGGCATCGTCGGCCTTCAGCGCGAGCGCCTTGCGCAATACGTCTTCGGCCCCTTCGGGTCCGCAACTGATGGCGGTGATCTTGCCGCCCTGGGCTTCGCGAAATTGCAAGGCCGTTTCCAGCGCGTTTTCGCAAAAAATGTTGGTGACCAGGTTCGCGCTGCCGCGCTCGGCTTCGCACTTGACGCTATCGACGCGAAAATCGCGGGCCGGGATCTCCGGATCGAGGATCTGCTTGATGCAAACGACGATGTTCATGCCTGGAGACTCCGCGGCCGTCCGTTCAAGAGGCCGCCGGCTGCGATGTTGGCGATTTCCGCGATGACTTGATTGCTCGTCAGCCGGCCTTCGCTACGGAACCAGCGCGGCAGCCAGAGCAAGGTGCCAAATAGCCCGAAGGTGGCAACGGTGGTATTGACGTCGCGCAGCTCGCCGGCCGCGCGCAGCGCTTCGAGCGTGTCGCGAACGAACTCGAAGTACGTGCGCTTGCGATCGAGAATTTGCTTGCGATGCTTCGGTTTCAGTCCCTCGATTTCATCGGTCAAGATCGTGATGGCCTTGTTGCCCTCGGTCAGCAGCCGCCCATGCCTGGTGATGATGCTGAAGAGCCGCTCTTGGGGATCGGCGATTTTGCGCGAAGGCTCGATGACCATGGTTTCGAGCCGTTCCATGGCGTAGTTCATGATCGCGAAGAGCAGGTCCTCTTTGCTTTCGATGTAGTAGTAGAGGCCGGCCTTGGTCAGATCGACGGCCGTGGCGATCCGGCTCATCGACGTGGCGTCAAAGCCCTGCTCGTGGAAAATCTCCGCGGCTTTGACGTAGATGTCGATCGTGCGGTCGCATTCGGGGGCAATCACCGGTTTCTTGGGAGATTTCAAAAGGCTGGCTCGCCATCGAAAAAGGCCGAAACGGTTCGTAAAAGTAAGCCCAAACGGGGACACACGCAATTCTACCGACCGTCCGGTTAGTAAATCCCAAAGGGCCCGCGCCGTCAAGTCCCGCACCGAATGTGTGTCGCACCGAATGTGGGCGCAAAGTCACCCGGTTTTTGGGCGGATCGGCCGCAAAAAAAAAGGCCCGACCGCAGCGAGAACAACTCTGGCGACAAATTAGAGCCCGCTGCGAGTCGAGCACTTGCCCGAATTGCTTTTGCGCCATCAAGCCGACTTGGCGGCCGAAATATGAGGTGGCGGAGGTCAACAGCCAAGCAACGTGCCGGCTCGCCGCTTGCGGCTTAGCGCGAACTCAAGTGACTGGCCCCGTTGACGTTCCGCTATGCATAAACGAACGCAAAACGTGTGCCCGGTCGACGCGCATGCGCGACCTGCGCGGCTCTAAATTGCACAGCGACAAGAGGTTGCGATGGCCCAATCAATCGGCTTGCCTTGCGCCAGAATTCCGGCATGCCGCAAGAATGATGTCGCAATGATGACAGGCGCTGTCGTAACGCAGTGCGCAGAGGGGGATGGGTGTCGCTTGCGGGCCGTCAAGTGCTTTTGGCTGGCTTGGTCGACGGCTGGCGAAGCTGTTCCAGCGAGCGGCCGAGTCTCTTTCGCTCGGACTTGGCCGGACCGGGTGGGTTGTCTGCGTGCTCCAATGCCGGCGCGGCTTGGCGCAACGCGGCAACCAACTGAGGGTGTAGCGGGTCACCGGCCTGGGCCGCTCCTCCGATCTGTTCCACCGCATCTGAAAAGCCTAGCAACACCGATCGCCGCACGCTTTCACGAATCCAGTGGAACACTCCCAAGTTGCTCATGAATTCACCGCTTGCTGGGAACACGAAACAGGGTTTGACGTAAGCCGCTTTTGGACCTCCGCGGCGCGGCCCAAATAGTACCCGGCCGGACGGCTCGGCAAAAGAGCAATTCGGGCAGCATTCAGGAGCTGAAGAACCACAGGCCCGGCAAGGAGTTAGCGAAATTCCGCACGTGGCGGCCGACACGGCATGACTCCAGGAGCGTTCATTGGCCGCTCAACGAGTCGTACGATTCCTACCGCACGCGCGATTTCGGCTGCTGATTAGCTGGGCTACAGATTACTTCGTCCGCTCGCGGATCCATTCGGCCACCAATTCCAGCGCCTCTGGGGCGAAGGTCTCGTCGATCGTAGCGTACTCGCTGGGCGAGCCGGTCTGGCAGTGTTGAAACAAATGGTTCAGGCCCGGTAATTCCTTGAGGGTGTAATCCGAATTGCCCCCTTCCTTGAGCGCCGCCTCGATCGGCTGAAGATTCTGTTTGGGATCGACCTGCAAATCCTTTTCGCCATTTATCGCCAACACGGGGCAGCGCACTTTGCGCAGGGCGGGCTGCGGGTCGTATGTCAAGAAGAAGCGGAACCACGGCGAGAAGACAGCTTTCACTTGCGTCTCGGCCTGCGCCTGGAGCGTTTCCTTGGGCACGACGACCGCAGCCAACGTCCCCGCCGTTGCCAGGACGTCGCGAACTTGTTGCTCGGCTTTCGAGCGGTCCGGCTCTTCCTTCACGATCTTGAAGATTTGACGCTGAACGACTCGCGACGCGGCGACCGTCAGGTCATTGGCGCCCTGGGCTTTGGCGATCAGCCCACCTTGGCGGTAGACGATTTCCTCACCCGTCGTTCCGGTCCCGGCCAGCATCACGATGAACGCCACGTCGGCCGAGCGGCTGGCGGCCAAGGGCGCGATGATCCCGCCCTCGCTGTGGCCGATCAATCCGATCCGCCGCGGGTTGATTTCTTTGCGGCCTTTGAGATAGGCCACGCCTGCCAGAACGTCGCCGACAAATTCGTCGGTGGTCGAGGCCGCCGTGTCGCCCGTCGATCCGCCCACCCCGCGATCGTCGACGCGCAGCACGGCGATGCCGCGGCGAGTGAGGTAATCGGCCAGCACCAGGAACGGTTTGTGTCCCAGCAGGGTTTCGTCGCGGTCCTGGGCCCCAGAGCCGGTAATCATCAGCACTGCCGGAACGCTCTGGTCGCTCACAGGCAGCGTGAGCGTGCCGGCCAACTTGACGCTGGCCGTGGCGTTTTCGTAAACGACTTCCTCCTCGGCGTACGGATAGGGTTTTTTGGGCTCCTGGGGGCGGCTGTAGTCCGGTTCCTTGTCGAGCCGCTTGAGATCGAGCGCCAGCGCCGGGCCTAGCTGTTTCCATTGCCCTTTGATTTCACGGCCATCGGCACTCAGTTTTCCCTCGAACGCGCCCTTGATCCGTTTCACCTCGAACCTGACGTCGTCGCCCGCCAACGTGGCAGTATCGATGCGAATCCCTTTAGCGCCCTGGTCGGGACTGTCCATGCTGGCCGTGAGCTGGCCCTGCTCGTCCTTGGCGACCCTGAACACCAATCGCAATTCGACGCCGCTTGCCTTGAGCACGCCCTGCCAGACGCCGTCAATACTCCTGTCTGACGGCGGCGCGGACTCGTCGGGAGATTGTGCGCCCGAGGAAAACAGCAGCCAGGCGGCCACAGCGGCCGGCACAATCAACACTCGAACGAAGCACGAATGATAGGTTGGCATAGCGTACCTCGCGGCGGATTTCGGCGGATTCTTGAGCCTAGCCGATGCCCAATTGCGACGCAAATTTGCTGATTGACAGTGGTGAGTCAAGGGGTTTAGGATCGAGGACGCTTACCACCAGATTTTCGGCTCGTATTCACTCCTTCCCCTACCATGCGTTTTTGGTCTTGGCATCGACGTGCTCGCGATTGCCCTCAGCGCCGGCTGGTGGTGGCGGTTGCGCTGGCCGCGTATCTGGTCGCCACGATGGGGATTCCGCTGCCGGCTTATGTGAACAAAGAAGACGGCATTCCCTTCCCCTGCCAGCATCATGCCTGTGGCTGCGCGACAGGGCGCCAATGTTGGGAGAGCTGCTGTTGCTACACGCCGCGGCAAAAACTGGCCTGGGCGTACGCAAATCACGTTCAGCCGCCGGCGAGCCTCGTGGCCGAAGTCGCGGCGGCCGAAATGCACGACGCGTCGCATGGCGCTATGCACGCGGCCGAATTGCCGGCTCATTGCTGTGCGCAGCGAAGAGCATCCGCAACCGCCTTGGCCCATCGTCAGCATCACGATGAGCATGCCGCCGCGAGTTGTCACAAGCACGATGCCCACTCGGGCGGCGTCACGCTGGTGATCGGCGCATTGGCGCGACAGTGCCGCGGTATGGTCGAAGTCTGGTGTGCCAGCGGCGCTTGCTTGCCGCCGCCGGCTGCGATTGATTGGCAGTTTCAATGGGACTTGGTGGAGTGGGTAGCGCTCGCCGGCCACACACTGCCGATCGGTAATCTTTCTCCACCGGTCCCGCCTCCTCGTGTCTGACGGCCTCGCTTAGCCGTCCGACAGCGCGCACGCGCGCTTCTGTCATTATGACACCGATCACGCTTGGCGCTGCGCACACAATCGCGCCCCGGCGGCGCGCATCGCCCCACGCACAGGAGCAAAGATCCTTCCATGAGGACACATAGAGCATTCACACTCGTTGAGTTGTTAGTCGTCATTGCGATCGTTGGCGTCCTGGTCGCGCTGTTGCTGCCGGCCGTGCAAGCGGCGCGCGAGAGCGCGCGGCGAACGCAATGCGTAAATAATCTGAAACAAATTGGTGTGGCCTTGTATGATTTTCACGACACGAACGGCCGTTTGCCGAGCGCTTACCACTCGCAGCCCGGCGGTGTGATGGGGGCGGCGGATCCCGACACGGGCGAGGCCGGCCCCGGCTGGACGTATCTCGTCCAAATCATGCCTTTCATGGAGGCGGGTAATATGCGCGACAGCTTGAACCTCAAATTGCCCAGTTGGTCGCCGCTTAACGCCAACGTCGTGCAAAAGTCGATTCCCGGGTTTCGCTGTCCCAGCGTCAGCAACGACTCGATTACCTACGACGTGAAAGCCGACGATGGAACCGTGCTGGCCGCGTTCGCCCGCGCCAACTACGTGGCTTGCGCCGGCAAGATGAATGTGTGGGACAATAAGGCCGCCGACTTGCGCCCCTTTGCCGACGGCGTGTTCTTTCGCAATAGCCGGATCCGGCTGAAAGACATCGCCGACGGCACGAGCCATACGATCTTTTGCGGCGAGCAGACGCCATCGCACAACGATTCGACATGGGTGGCCATCGTGCCGGGCGCCGCGACGTGCCCCGGACCAACGTTCCCATTTGGCCATTGCGATTTGGCGGCCCCGCAGATCAACGTGCACGTCGGCCCGGGCGGCGACGATCCCCCGCTTATCCTGCCGCCGAATACCAACAGCGATCCGGACGCCATGTTTTCCGAACACCAGGGAGGCTGCAACGTCCTGTTCGGCGACGGCAGCGTGCGATTTATTCCAGACACCATCAATCAACTCGTCTGGTCGGCGATGGGCTCGCGATCGGGCAACTAAGTGGACGCGCAAGAACAATGATTCGCGGAACTGAACGTCAATCAGGGCATTCAAGCCGCCGATCGGTGCGATTTCGCTCAGGGATCCTCTGGCTTTTCGTGGGACTCATCGCGCTGGTCGGTTGTGGGAGGCCGCAGGTGGGGGCCAACAATTATCGACTCATCGAGTCGTTGCGCACGGCCCTTTCGGCGCGCAGAATCGATTGGCTGGAAGAAAATGCTAAACTGATATCCCAGCGCCATTCCTCGGGCGAAATGAATGACGAACAGTTTTCGGCGTTCGAATCGATTCTCGCTCTGGCCCGCGGCGACAACTGGGCCGAGGCCGAAATCGAAGCGATTCGCCTGGCCAAAGCGCAGCAGCCGTCGCCCGCGGAGTTAGAGCGGATGAAGTCGAACAAATCGAGCCACGAAAAAAAGTAGCGAGGTTTGCCATGCGTTCGCGGGCTCACAGACGTGCTTTGACATTGGTCGAAGTGCTGGTCGTGATCGCGATCATTGGGGTCCTCGTCGCATTGCTGTTGCCGGCCGTGCAAGCGGCGCGCGAAGCGGCCCGGCGGGTCCAGTGTCAATCGAATCTGCGGCAAATCGCGCTGGCCATGCACCAGTATTACGACACGCATCACGGACATTTCTTCCTGCATCATCCCTTTCTGGCCGACGTCGATTCGCAGGTCGCCGCAGCCGATTCGTTTGCCGAGATCTATTGGGAAGACAAGCTGCAGCCCTTCATTGGCGGCCAGATCGGCAATGTCTAGCAGTTGGCCAGGCAGGGCATTGCCGACGATGAGATTTATCGCTGCGCTGATGATCTTTCGACGCGCCAGCCGTTTGTCGACGTGCAGGGAACGACCGACGGCATCTCGAATCGCACGAGTTATCTGATGAATTCCCTGTTGAGCCACAAAACGCGCCGCTACGGATTCTGGACCTTCAAACGATTCCAGCTTGAAGTCGGCACCACCAGATTCGTCTGTTTTTCGGAGCGCAATGCCGATGCATTCACCCTGGATCAGGGCAATGATCCCCGCCAGGACGACTATGACATCTGGCTGGGGACCGGCATCATCGGCCCCTGGATCGCCGGCAAACGGCATCAGGACGTGGCCAACTATCTGTACATGGATGGCCACGTCACCGCGTTAGGCTGGGACGAGGCGGTCGTCGACATGTACCCCGATAAAAAGGTGCTCACGGAAGATTCGAGCTACCGCGACTGATGGGTGTCCTAACGGTGTGGTGGTCGGGCTAAGTTCTATGGTGCCGTTGGGTCGTTTCGTGCCGATCCAGCATTTCTCGGAATGGCGATGTATTCGACCAGAGATTCAGGAAATAATCTTTTGGCCCTCTGAATCTCGTCGCCCACGTCCTTCTCAGGATCGTCCTCAGTGACCACTCGCGTCACTATCGCGTAGCCGCGTTCCCCGAACAGCCAAAGCAAGCCCGGGGCGCTCGGCTGCGCGAGCCCTGGGACGCCAGATTGACCCTCGAATGCTCCCCATTTCGGAAAGTCGGCAACGATCACGCGCCTCGCCCGAATCCAGTTGAGTTCGTAGCCCAACCAGCACGCAAACACCGTCACCACCACGAACAGCGTCCGCAGAGAATAGCGGAACCAGCGGCGTTTAGGGGCGGGGGTCATGGCGGGTAAGTTTGAAAAACAGATTCCGCAATAAATTGAATGACCCGAAAACGACCGTCGTGGCAATTGCCGCAAGTATCGCGCTGAAGATGGGTTCGTCTGGCAGTGACGAGCCGGCCTGCGCAGTCGTGTTGAGCGAGTCCGCGAGACCCGACAGATTTCCTGACTGCGGAACCCCAGTGGCGTCTTCGTCGCGCGATTCGCTCATTTCTGGATTCTAGCAGGTCGGGGCTGCGGGAATGGGGGGTGGGGTGGCGCGCCAAGCTAAAAAAAAGAGATTTATGGCAGATTCTTGACTCAGCCGAAATCAGGTCGTATGGTATATTATTGGGCCATTTGCGGGCTCTTCGACCGATAGCCAGAGAAAAAGCATGGCCAAAAGAATAGCGAAGCCGTCAAGCGACACACACGCAAATAAAGCTGGCTTGCGTGTCCAAAAATCGCTGCCCATGAAGTTTGTCACTTCATCGGAGATAAAGCCGGTGTTTGCCAATCAGATGCTTGTTCAGTCAGACGAAACTACGACCTATTTGTCATTTTATCAGCTTCAGCCTCCGGTGCTGCTTGGGGCTTCTCAAGAAGATCTACAAAAGCAAGTTGACAAGTTGAAAGAGGTGCCGGCCCATTTGGTCGCACAAGTG
>JACQFF010000122.1 GCA_016200205.1 Planctomycetia bacterium | reverse complement strand
CGAGGAATTCAAACAGCAAGGCGTCGCAGTCAATGCCTTGTGGCCCCGCACCGTGATCGCCACCGCCGCGGTGCAGAACCTGCTCGGCGGCGATGAAGTGATTCGTCACTGCCGCAAGCCCCAGATCGTTTCCGACGCGGCTTATGCGATCCTGGTGCGCAACAGCCGCGAGTGCACCGGCAACTTCTTCATCGACGAGGACGTGCTGCGCTCCGCGGGCGTCACGAGCTTCGACCACTATGCAATGGTACCCGGCATGGAGTTGAAGATGGACATTTTCGTTTGACAGCGGACTTGATTGCGCGGCACTTGAGAATTTCTATAACCGCCAGGCGATGAACGCCAGCACAACCAGAATTACCGCCATGAAACCGGCGATCATCACGCCCAAGCGGGCGGAATGCGCCAATATCGAACCCATCGCTTCGCGGCGCGTGGCTGAGTAGACCAGACTGATCACGACGATCAATGGCAGGGCGTACCACATCAGATTGATCGTGGCCAGCGGCAGACCGACACTCAACATCGCTTTGCTCCCCTCGGCTAACCGGCGGCCGACGTCATTTGCTCTTTGTTCCGCTTTTCTTCTTCGGCTTCGAATTGAACCGGTCCGCCCCAGGCGTCGTAGATGGCCAAGATATTGAGCAACCCGGCGATCATCGTGTAGACCGTTCCCAACTCGAAATAACGGTGCAGGGTCTTATACCACTCGTTCAATTCGGCCGGAGTGGCGGGCGGGGCCATCACTCCAGCGAACAGCGGCGGCTTGCCCTCGCGCACCAGATAGGTTTGCACCAAAGCGGGCAGAGCCGGCAGGCCGGCCCCGAGTTGGCACAAATAGGGAAGCCGTTTGTCGTTTTCCTGCCACGAGGCATAGACCGCCCGGCCATCGCTGATCAGCAGTCCGTAGAAGAATGTCCCCAGGATGCAAATCATGAACAGCAAGCCCTTTACCGTCCGCCCCTGGTAGATGTGGCCCAGGCCGGGTATCAGCCAGGCCAAGATGGCCGCGACAATTGGATTCTTCAGTTCCACAACCTCCGAGGGCTGCTGACTTGAAGGCATAGCGGCTGCTTTTGACACGTGCAAAACCTCGTGCGCGACTGGCTTCGGTTGGCGACTGAATCCAAGCCCCATTTTAGCCATCGCTGCGCAGATTACCAGATCAGCTTGCGGCTTAGGAACTTATAGCAAGCGCGAGACCATCGCAAAGGATACCGTGTGACGGACCCAGACGACTGGGATTCAAAAGCCATCGCCGCGGGCTGATAAGAAGATTGCCGACCGACTCGCGTTACTTGCGGACGACCGTCGTCGCGGGATTCTCGGTCGTGATGACACCGAGCTCTTGGAAAACCGAATCGATGGTTTCGCTTTCGATCTGGACCAGATTTTGGCCGGCGCCGGCCAGCAGGGCTAAATCGGCCAATTGCTTGACGCGGCGGGGAATGCCGCTCGCAAGTTCATGCAAGTGGCGCAAGGCCGTTTCGCTAAAGATCGGTGTGGAGCGGCCCGCCTGGCTCATGGCGTTCTTGACGAACGTGGCCGTGTCGTCCGCTTCCCAGCCCTCCAGGTCGATCCGCAATTCGGCCAGCTCCAGCAGCCGAGTTCCCAGCCGGCTTAACCGCCGCGGTTGGGCGGTCAGGACGATCGTCAGCGGCGATTCGTGCGACGTTTCGAGTTGTGCGAGCCGCGCAATCTGATCGATGACTTCGGGATGGGCTTCGTCGGCATCGTCCAGCAGCAAAACCGTGGCGATTCGCTGGTATCGGTTTGCGGAAATGTGGTCCGCGAGCGCTCGCCAAAGTTGGAACGGCCGCGGTTCGTGCGGCGTTTCAATGCCCAGTCGGGCTGTCAGCAGCCAGAGAAACTCGTGCGTGCTCGCCCCCACCAACTCGACGAGTGCCGACTGCCGATTTACGTGTCCCAATTGCTGCGCGAAGATTTCCAGCAGTTGCGACTTACCGCTGCCCGGTTCGCCCAACAAGAGGCCAACGGTCCGGCTTTGCTCGACCAGAAAATGCAATCTCGCCAGGGCCTCTTCTTGCGTGGGGCCTTGGTGGAAGAATCGCGGATCGAGGTTGCCCCGGAACGGCGACTCGCCGAGGCCCCAATAGGCATGGTACATACGTCTCTCGCGCGGTGCCGCGGTCGTGGAAAACGGGCGGGGACGGACAATTCCGCATCGTTGTCATCTTCGGTAGAATTGCACCGGCTGCTTGAGCCAAAGGCGTGTCCCGCGAGCCGCCTCTCCTCTGCTGCGCACGCCTCGTTTTCGCTCATTACCATTGGTCCACCTTGCGCTTATGGCCGATCGCTACTTCGTCCAAAACCCCATCGAAGGTCAGCAAGCTCGTCTCGCCGGAGCCGAAGCGCACCATTTGGCCCACGTCATGCGCGCCAAGCCTGGCCACGAGGTCGTGCTGTTCGACGGCAGCGGGGCGGAATTCACAGCCCGGGTCCAGCGCGTGTGCCGCTCCGAGATCGACTTGGTCGTGATCTCGCGCGACCAGATTGATCGCGAACTGAGCGTGCCGCTTTCGCTCGGAGTCGCATTGCCCAAGGGCGATCGCCAGCGCTGGCTGGTGGAAAAGGCGGTGGAGTTGGGAGTCGCTCGGCTGGTGCCGCTCGAGACCGAGCGCAGCAGCGATCGCCAATCGCCCGCCGTGCTCGAGCGACTGCGGCGCGCGGTGATCGAGGCTTCGAAGCAGTGCGGGCGCAACCGGCTGATGGAAATCGACTCACCGCGAAAGCTGCCCGATTTTCTGGCCGCCGCGCCGCGCGAAGCCGTGCGGCTGCTTGCCCATCCGGGCGCGAAGGATTGCCAAGGCGTGCTCGACGGATTTTTCAACGGTAAGCAGTTGCCGCGACAAATCGTGCTGGCGATAGGTCCCGAAGGAGGTTTTACACAGGCGGAGCTCGATCTGGCGTTAGCCAGCGGCTGGCAAAGCGTCGGCTTCGGCCCGCGAATTCTGCGCGTCGAAACCGCGGCTTTAGCGTTGGTCGCGACGGTCACGGCAAGAATGCAGCACGAATAAATGCGGAACAAACTTGCATTTAGGTGCCACTGCTGTCTTGCCGATTTAAGAGCACCAACCCCGGATCGTCTACTTCTCGGATGCCTTGTCGTCGGCCTTGGCTTCGGCCGTTTCCTTGACAACCTTGCCGAACAAATGGCCGCCGTGGCCGCCGCCGCTCCAGGTGCCGGCGTATTGATCGCGATAGAAAAGCACGCGGGCGGTATACGTCCCCAAGCCGGGGATGGCAACGTCTGTCAGCGTGATCACCGGCGTGTCGCCGGACCATTTCACCTCCAACGCCAGCGGCACATTCACGTCGTGATCGCCGTATTGAATGCGGGCCTGAAACGACCAGAAATCGCCATTCTTAAGTTTCGAGACCTTGCCCAGCGTGTAGCGCTCCTCTTTGAGCGGCTGATCACTGTTCTGCCCAGTGATGGTGAAATGACCGACCAAGGTGGCGCCGGAAAGCGTCTCGGCGAACTGCTTTTCCAACTCTTCGCGGCTGGCCGCCGGCTTGGCTGCCTTCCCAACCGCGGGTGGTTGCTGGCCGAGAGCGAAACTCGAAATCAACAGCCAAGGGGCCAGCGCGGCAAACAGGATGCGGAGCATGGAACTCTCCTCAGAGAAGGATGCTTTGGATTGTCTTTGTCGTGCGCCGGGCATTTTAATCCGCCATAGCAGTCATTTCGAGAGATGCGCTTACGGGAGCGCGAAAAAATAAATCACTCTCGGCGAACACTCACAAACTCCGCAGATACTTGACCGCCGCGCCGATTTCGAGCTCGGGATCGTCGACATCTTCGCGGGCGATTGTAAAATACCCCCGATACTGCCGCTCTTCCAATGCTCCCAACAACGCCGCGAAATCAGCCGAACCACGCCCCAGCGGGACTTCCAATCCGCGGCCGCGAGCCAGATCGCGCACCCCGTCGCGGGCGTGCACGTGGCGGATATTGCTGGCCAGCGATTGCACGGCTTCCAAGGGCGAGAATCCGTTGATGATCAACTGGCCCGGATCAAGGTCGACGCCGATTCCCTGCGGCGGCAGTGCGCCGATCAAACGCGCCAAATCCGAGCCGCTTTCCGAACCCGTCTGGGCTGCCAATACGACGCCCACGTGCTGTCCGTACGCGCTCAGATCGGCAAGCGCTTGCAGCAATAACTGCCACGCTTGCCCGCCGGCCTCGCCGGGCACATGCCCAATCTGGTTGATCACGACCGGCGCTCGCAGATCGGCCGCAAATTTCATCGCCGCTTTGGTCGCGGCCACGCGGCGGTCGAGCTCCAGAGCGACGTCGTAACCGCGGCGGGTATGAAAGCTCACGGCCACCACTTTCAGACTGAATTCATCCAGCATCCGCCGCAATTCCCGCAGGCCGGTCTGCGTAACATCTTGCGGTTTGATTTCCCCGCGGGCGTCGATTTCCACGCCCGTGGCGCCTAACCGGGCGACGGCCGGCAACGCCTTTCGAAACGGCAGCCGCAAACTGGCCAGTTGAATTGCGATCTTTACGTCGGGCACGAAGCGACGCCTCCGGTTGTAACCGTCCATCGCCAGCGAGATCGATTCAATCTGCGGGCAGACGGTAGCTTGATTCAGGTCCAATGCGTCCGTGGTGGGAATGTCTTAGAGCAAACGGACAAAGCCCATCTGCCGCCCTTGCAAGCGACGTTTCACGGCCGCTTGCGGCTTGGCGTCGCACTGGCGGATAGGTTTTGTACAACCGCACTTGGGCAGGAGTCATTTGCCGTCTCTGTTGATTGTAGCGGCCCAGCCCTCCGCGCCCACCGACTGTTGCCGCTCGATGTCTTGATTGTTCATTGCAAAGCGATCGCGCCAGCGCGTAAGATCATTGACAGCCCTTTTTGTTTCTGTTGAAATCCGATCGGACCCGGCGTCTGACGTTCATGCTCACCGTTGGCGAGATAGCCCGGTTTCTCGATGCGTTTGCGCCACCCGCGCTGGCCGAATCGTGGGACAACGTCGGCCTGTTGGTTGGCAACTACGAACATTCGGTGCGGCGGATCATGACTTGCCTGACGATCACGCCCGCCAGCGCGCGCGAAGCGGTCGCGGCCCAAGCCGATTTGATCGTGAGCCATCATCCCTTACCGTTCCGGCCGCTGAATCGCTTGACCGCCGAGACGAGCGAAGGGCGATTGCTGTTGGAGCTGATCGGCGCGAAAATCTCTGTCTATAGCCCCCACACCGCCTTCGATTCGGCGCAACAGGGCATCAATCAGCGCTTGGCCGCGGGATTGCAACTCGAGGAGATCACGCCGCTTGTGCCCGGGACCGAACTGGGGCAAGGCGCGGGGCGGTTCGGTCGCCTGCGAGCCGCGATTCCGCTGTTCGATTTGGTCGGCCGAGTGAAACAACTGCTGGCGATCGCCAACATCCAGGCCGTCGGGCCGCTCAACCAGACGGTCGAGCGAGTGGCGGTCGCCTGCGGCAGCGCGGGCGAGTTCGTGGCTCCGGCCAAAGCCGCGTTGTGCGATTGCCTGGTTACCGGCGAAGTGCGGTTTCATACGTGTTTGGAAGCTGAATCGCTCGGCGTGGGTTTGGTGCTGGCCGGCCATTTCGCCAGCGAACGGTTTGCCGTGGTAGAGCTGGCCGGTATCTTGGCAGAAAAGTTCCCGTCCCTGCAAGCCTGGGCCAGCCAACAGGAAAGAGATCCTTTGCACTGGCTGTAAATCATTACCTGTCCGCTAAACAAATCGACTGGCGCCTCGCCTCGGGTCGCGATAGCTTTTACAATGGAAAGGCTCGGCGCACTCGAACGGCCCTAAACCTTTCCAAGGCGATTTGGTTTTGCCATGTCTCTAAAATTCTTGACAGCGTTGCCGGTCTATAACGAAGCCACACACGTCGACGGCGTGCTGGACGAGGTGCTGCGCACCAGTCCCCACGTTTTGGTCGTCGACGACGGCTCGACCGACGGTTCGGCCGAAGTGCTAGCCAAACGCGCGGACGTGCGGGTGCTTACCCACGAACGCAACCAGGGCTATGGCGCTGCGCTGCGCTCGGCTTTCGACTATGCGGCCGCGCATTGCTACGACGTGCTGGTCACGATCGATTGCGATGGCCAACACGAGCCGCAACGGATTCCCGAGTTTGTCGCGGCGTGTGCCGACGCCCAAATCGTTTCCGGCAGCCGCTACTTGCGAGAATTCGGCGGCGCCAGCGCGCCGCCGGCCGACCGTCGGCGGATCAATATTGAAATCACCTCCGAACTCAACCGCCGGCTCGGCTTGAACCTCACGGACGCTTTCTGCGGGTTCAAGGCTTATCGTAGCGACGCGCTGGCCCGGCTGCACATTACGGAGACGGGTTATGCCATGCCGTTGGAGGTTTGGGTACAAGCGGCCGGCGCCGGCTTGAGCATCGTCGAGATTCCGGTACCTCTGATCTATTTGGAGGAAGAGCGCTCTTTTGGCGGATCGCTCGACAACGCCAACACGCGGCTGGAATATTATCGTGTGGTATTGGATCGGGCGTTAAGCGCCGAAATCCCTCCGCCCCATCTACGAACAAAAAACCTGTGTCGAGAGGTTGCCGAATGAGGCTGATGAGTGACGCTCTCGAGCATCGACGCTTGCGTGCTCCTCGCGAAAATGGCGCGACGCTTGTCAATCCGCCCCTGTCGGGCGTCGGCGACCTGCTCGAGCAGAACGTCGCGCTAGCCGGCAGCTACGATTACGACGTGCAGGGCCGCGCGCTTTGCGATTTGGCGCTCGCGGCTCGCCGCGAATTAGTCGAGGCTGCTTGGAATTACACCCGCGCCTATCGCGATGTGCCGCAACCCGTTATCGGTCCGACGATGCGCGTGTTCTTGGCCGGCCATCAGCCACACTTGTTTCATCCGGGCGTTTGGTTCAAGAATTTCGCGCTCTCGCACATGGCCGCTCGTCACGGCGCGGTGGCGGTCAATTTGGCGATCGACAGCGACACGATCAAAACGGCTTCGTTGCGAGTGCCGGCCGGCACGCCCGGGGAGCCTTGGGTCGAGAGCGTGCCGCTGGACCGGCAGACGGCCGAAATCCCTTACGAGGAGCGGTCGATTGTCGATCGCGAGTGTTTGGCTTCGTTTGGCCAGCGCGCTAGTAAAATCATCAAGCCGTTAGTACCCCAACCGTTGCTGGGCGAGTTTTGGTCGTTGGTCGCCGAACGCGCACGGCACGGTGGCAATCTGGGTGAATGCGTGGCGCAAGCCCGCCATCAGCAGGAGGGGCGATGGGGCGCGGTGACTTTGGAGATTCCGCAGAGCCAGGTTTGCAGCCTGCCGGCTTTTCATTGGTTCACGTGCCATTTGCTCGCGAGATTGCCGCGGTTGTGGGAAGAGTACAACCGCTCGGTCGCCGATTACCGCAAAGCCCACCACGTGCGCAGCACGGCGCATCCCGTGCCCGACCTGGCGATGGAAGACGGCTGGCTCGAAGCGCCGTTTTGGATTTGGGATCGCGCCAATCCGCGCCGCCGCCGGTTGTTTGTGCGGCAGCGAGGCGACGAGATCGTGCTTTCGGATCGGCTGGGGCTCGAGCACGCGCTGCTGCTGTCGCCCGAAAGTGACGCTCAGCGTGCCGTCGAGCAACTGTTGCAATTGGCGGCGGATGGCATCCGGCTGCGGACTCGGGCCCTGATCACGACCCTCTTTGCGCGGCTTTTCCTGGGCGACATTTTTCTGCACGGGATCGGTGGGGCCAAGTACGACCAGGTCACCGATCTCGTCATCAGCCGCTTCTTCGGAATCGAACCGGCGGGATATATGACACTCACCGCGACGCTACGGCTGCCGATAGCGCGCGACGAAGTCAGGCCCGACGACGCGCGCGGTGTCGATCACGATCTCCGCGAATTGACATTTCATCCAGAGCGCTATCTGGACAACGCGAGTGACGCTCGGGCGGAACTACTTTTGCGAACGAAACAGCAATGGATCGCTACGCCCGCTTCGAGAGAAAATGCGAAGCTCCGCTGCCACGAGATTCGTCGGGTTAACGAGGAATTGCAACCCTGGCTGGCGCAAGAGCGCGGGCGGCTGACCTACCAGCGCGAACAAATTGCCCGCGCGCTGCGAGCGCAGAGCATTTTGACTTCGCGCGAATACGCGTTCTGCCTCTATCCGGCTGAGTCGCTTCGGCAGTTGATGGAAATGCCGCAAAGCGGCAAATGAACGGGAGCGAAAAGAGTGCCTAGCACTTTTTTTCGTTATTTCTTGCCGAGCATCGCTTTGGCTTTCGCCACGACGTTTTCGACAGTGAAGCCAAAATGTTTGAAGAGCGCTCCGGCCGGTGCCGAAGCGCCGTAGCCGGTCATGCCGATAAAGCGTCCTTGCGGACCGAGATATCTTTCCCAGCCTTGCTCGACGCCCGTTTCCACGGCCAGCCGCGCGGTCACGCTGGAAGGCAACACGCTTTCGCGGTACTCTTCGTCCTGTTCGTCGAACAATCGCCAGCACGGCATGCTCACCACTCGGGCCTGAACGCCTTGGGCCGCCAATTGCTCGTGGGCTTGCACGCAGAGCGAAACTTCGCTGCCGGTGCCGATCAAAATGAGATCCGGCTTCGGCCCCCCGTCGGCAAGCACGTATGCACCGCGGGCCAGGCCCGACGCCGCGGCATATTTGCCGCGATCGACCGTCGGCAGATTCTGTCGCGTGAGCACCAGCGCCACCGGCCGGTTCTTGAGCGGCATGATCACCCGCCACGCCGCGACGACTTCGTTCGCGTCGGCTGGGCGGATCGTGAGCAGATTGGGAACGGCCCGGGCCGCGGCCAGATGCTCGACCGGCTGATGGGTCGGGCCATCTTCGCCCAAGCCAATCGAATCGTGCGTGAAGATCAAGATAGTTGGCAGGTGCATTAGCGCGCTCAATCGCATCGAGGGGCGGAGATAGTCGCTGAAGATGAAAAACGTGGCCCCAAAAGGCCGCACATACGACAGGGCCATGCCGTTGAGGATGGCCGCCATGCCGTGCTCGCGAATGCCAAAGTGAAAGTTGCGTCCGCCGTAGGTGCCCGCCTCGAAATCGCCGGCGCCTTCGAACGTCAGATGGGTCATCGTCGAGGGGGACAAATCGGCCGAGCCGCCGATCAGCCAGGGCACGCGCTTGGCGACGGCGTTGAGCACTTTGCCCGACGAGATGCGGCTGCCCACGCCTTTGGCATCGGCTGGAAACGCGGTCAATTCGCTGTCCCAGCCCGGCGGCAGCTCGCGGGCTTCCATCCATCGCCACTCGTCGGCTAGCTGGGGATTCGCCTTGGCGTAGTTGGCGAATTTCTTCTGCCAGCTCTCGTGCAGTTCGCGCCCTCGCGCTGCGATGCCGGCCTCGAAGTGGGCACGGACTTCCTGGGGCACGCGAAAATGTTCGTCGGGCGGCCAACCGTAGACGGCCTTGGTGGCGCGAATTTCTTCTTCGCCCAACGGCGAGCCGTGCGCTGCCTCGGTATCGTGCTTTGTCGGCGCGCCCCAGGCGATGATCGAACGGACGATAATCATCGTGGGGCGATCGGTCGTGCGTTGGAACGTTTGATACGCCGCCCTGATCGCGGCCAGATCGTTCGCGTCCGCCACCTTGACCACGGCCTCCTCCGGGAGGAGCGCCGCCGGGTTGGCCTTGTTGTCCTTGCGGCGCCGGCAAAATTTCGCCAAACTTCGAGGTGAACTGATCCTGACTTAGTTTTCCCGTCTTGTTCGGGTCGAGTTTGTCGAACCACGCGTCGGCCAGCGCAGAAAACTCTTCT
>JACQFF010000011.1 GCA_016200205.1 Planctomycetia bacterium | reverse complement strand
TCTCTCTCTCTCTCTCTCTCGAATCTTCGTGCTCTTTGTGCCGTGGTGGTAAAAAATCCGGTTTGCGGCATGCGTCGGCAGGGAGGATGCGCGAGCCATGAAGGTCAACTCCGAGATTCTCGACCGATTGCCGCCGCAAAACCTGGACGCGGAGCGAGGCGTTCTGGGCAGCATCCTCTTGCTGCCGATCGTGTCCGACGACGTGGCGCTCATCTTGCGCCCCGAAGATTTTTACGACGACTCGAATCGCAGGCTTTACACGCACCTGCGCCAGATGCACGACGAAGGCGGGCGCATCGACACGACGCTACTGGTCGAACGGCTGAAAAACCGCGGTGAATTCGAAATGATCGGCGGCGCTGCTTACCTGGCCGAGATCTTGCAGTCGGTGCCCACGGCCGCCAACGCGACCTACTACGCCGAAATCGTCAAGAACAAGTCCACCTTGCGTTCGCTCATCCACTCGAGCACGGAAATCTTGCGCGACGCTTACGATGAATCGGTCGAACCGCGCGAAATGCTCAGCCGTGCCGAGCAAAAGATCTTTTCGATCCTCGACGATCGTGGCGCGGGCGAATTGTCCAATATCCGCGACATTCTGCAAGACGCCATGGTCCGTATCGACGCGCGGATGAAGCACGAACACGCGATCGGCGGCCTCGAGACCGGCTTCCGCGATTTCGATGCGCTGACTGGCGGATTGCACGATTCGGAACTGGTCATCTTGGCCGCGCGGCCCAGTATGGGTAAGACCGCGCTGGCCTTGAATGTCGCCGAATATGTCACGCTGCAACTGAACACGGCAACGCTGTTTGTCAGCTTGGAAATGTCATCGGTCGAATTGGCCGATCGCATGCTCTGCTCGTTGGCCGAGGTGAACGGACAGCGGCTGCGCAACGGCACGATATCGAACGACGACCGCCGCAAACTGGTGGAGAAGGCGGCCGAAATGAGCCAGGCGCCGTTGTTTGTCGACGATACGCCCAGCCGCACGATCACGGAAATCGCGGCGACGGCGCGGCGGCTGAAGCGAAAAGCGGGCCTGGCGCTGGTGATTATCGACTATTTGCAATTGATCGAGCCCGACAACGGGCGCGACCCGCGGCAGGAGCAAGTCGCCAAAATTGCCCGGCGGCTCAAAGGATTGGCGCGCGAGTTGAAAGTGCCGGTGCTTTGCCTGGCTCAATTGAATCGACAGGCCGAGGTGTCGCGCGACAACAAGCCTCGGCTGAGTCATTTGCGCGAGTCCGGGGCCATCGAACAAGATGCCGACGTCGTGATGTTCATCCACCGCGAGGAGTATTATCAGACCAATGAAGAGGATCGGTCCAAGGTCGCGGGGCTGGCCGATCTGATCATCGCCAAACAGCGAAACGGCCCAATTGGCGACGTTAAACTCTCCTGGTTCAAGGACATCACTCGGTTTCGCGATAGCACGGTGCGGCCCTACGACGAGTTCGAACAATTCAACTCGGCCGCCAGTTTCTAGCGTCAGCCAGCAACCCCAATCCACCCCGGTTTCCTGGTCTGTGCGGTCGCGCATTTCCTCGCGAACTCGCCTTGTCCGACTGGCTGGGTTCGAGTATTTCTACGCCCCTTATGACAGGCCGGAAGCGAGCGTAGGGTTCACTTATCTTACTGTCCGGCCACGGGACCATCGATCGAAATTTTGGCAACCGCCTGCCAAAAATTTCGGCCGCCCATCACATCTCAAGTCCTTTGCAACCCGTTCGGAACCGAGCGTAATGGCGCCAGTCCGTTGCCACGTCTCTCTGCTGCTGCGCGTTTCGACCGGCGTGTTGCTATTCGGACTTGCGCTTTGCGGCGCGCGGCTCTACGCGCAGGGCCAGCCGCCCGGGGTTGGCGCGGCGCCAGGCGTTGCCCCGCTTCCGTCCGCCACGGGGCCGATTGCCGCGCCGCAGGAGCGGGTGCTGGACATCCGCCTCGAAGGCAACCGCACGATCACGCGCGATAAGGTGCTGGCCAATATCGGCCTGCGAATCGACCGTCCATTCGACCAGCCCACGTTCGAAAAGGACGTGCGCAAATTGGCAACCAAGGGCTGGTTTGTCGACGTCCGTCCGCGCACCGAGCACGTGCCCGGCGGCGTGATCATCACGTTCGAGGTAGTCGAGCGGCCGACGCTCGAGTACGTGAGATACTTGGGCAACAAGAAAATCAAAAGTAAAACACTGGCCAAGGAAACCGGGCTGAAGAAGGGCGATTCGCTCGACTCCTACGCGATCGAGGAAGGCCGCAGGAAAATCGAAACGCTCTATCAAACCAAGGGGCACAACGAGACCAAAGTCACGATCCTCGAGGGCACCAAGCCCACCGATCGCGGCGCGGTGTACTTGATCAATGAAGGTATCAAGCAAAAAATCTGGAACGTCAAGTTCGAGGGAAACACGGTCGCCAGCGACGGCCGGCTGAAGACCCAAATTCAATCCAAGCCGCCGATCTTGTATCTCTTCAAAGGAACCGTGGACCGCAAAAAAATCGAAGAAGACGTAGAGCGGCTGACCGCTTACTACCGTAGCCTCGGCTATTTCAAGGCCCACGTCGGACGCGACTACGAGTACAACGAGAAAGAAGATTGGATGACCCTGGTCTTTTACATCAACGAGGGTCCGCGCTATCGCGTCCGCAACATTTCGTTCATCGGCAACAAGGTCTGGCCCGAGTCCGTGCTGGCCAAGGACTTGAAGCTGAAACCGGGCGACTATTTCGAACAGACAAAGATGAACGCGGACCTCGGCAACGTCAAAGATTTGTACGGCCGCTGCGGATACGTTTTCGCCAACAGCGAAGCCGATCTACGCTTTTTCGTGGAGCCGGGCGAGTTGGACCTGGTCTACCAGGTCAGCGAAGGAGGTCGCTGGCGGATTGGCAGTATTACCGTCCGAATCAAGGGAGACAACACGCATACCAAGTATTCCACGATCCTCAACCGGCTCTCGATGCGTCCCGGCGACATTGCCGATATCAGCCAGTTCCGCTCCAGCGAGCGACGGATCAAGGCTTCCGGTTTATTCAACGTCGATCCGACCAAAGGCGATCCGCCCAAAATCGTGTTTTCGCTGCCCGACTCGGAAAATGAAGGCGGCAAGAAGAGCGGCAGAACCAGAAACGCGCGGCGCACCGGCGATCCCAATAGCTTCCGCGGACAGAGCCCCGATGGCCCGCCAAGCGGGCCAAATGCGCCGCCCCAAGCGAACCAACGCCCGGCCTTCAATCTATTTCCCCACGCGGTGCCGCCGGCGGTCGCGCCCACACGGGGGGCTGACGGGCAACCGACAATTCGCGCCCAAAGCCCCGACAACTATGGTGGCTCCGACTATGGCGGCCGGGCGATCAACCCCGTCTCGCCCGAACCGCGGACCTACACCGCTCAAGCGCCTCTCGGAGCTGGCCAACCACCGATTTATGGCCAAACGCAGCCACCTATTTATGGTCAACCGCCGGCGAATTCACCCTTTCAACCTGCGCCGCAAACCAATCCCTACGGCCAGCCGATCTATCCGCCCGCGGGCGCCGGGGCAGCCGGCGCTCCGTCAGGGCCCGGTTTCTCAGGGCCACCCAGTATTCTTGGCGGCACGCCACCCAACAACGACTACCTGAGCGAACCGCCGATCGGGGAGCTGCCAATTTTTGTCGACGCCAGCGAAACCCAAACCGGCCGGTTCATGTTTGGGGCGGGCGTGAACTCGAATGCCGGACTCATCGGCAACATCGTGTTGGACGAACAGAACTTTGACTGGCGGCGCGTGCCCACCAGTTGGGAAGACTTTCGCAGCGGACAGGCCTTCCGCGGAGCCGGACAAAAGTTTCGACTCGAAGCGGCGCCGGGTACCCTGGTTCAACGCTACATGTTCAACTTCGCTGAACCGTACATGTTCGATACCCCGGTGAGTTTTGGCGTGAGCGCGTTTTATTTCAATCGGTTCTATCGCGACTGGGTCGAGCAGCGCCTCGGCGGCCGCGTCAGCTTGGGCTATCAACTCTCTCCCGACCTATCGACAAACCTCGCCTTGCGGGCCGAAGATGTCCGCATTTCCAAGCCCCGCGTCATCGGGGTTCCCGCTTTGGATGACGTCTTGCGACACACGCAAATCTACAGCATCATGCCCACAATCAAGCACGATACCCGCGATAACACGTTTCTGGCCACGGAAGGACACTACATTGAAGCGAGTGTCGAGTATGCCATTGGCACGTTCCAATTCCCGCGTCTTACGACCAACATGCGCCGGCATTTCCTGTTGCACGAGCGTCCGGACGGTTCGGGACGCCATGTGTTGAGCGTGTACAACCAGTTTGGCATCGAGGGCAACGACACTCCAATCTATGAACGGTTTTATGCCGGCGGTTTCTCCACCCTCCGCGGTTTCCAGTTCCGGGGTGCGTCTCCGCAAATCAACACGGTCGAAGTCGGTGGTAACTTCGAAACCATTAGCTCCGTGGAGTACATGTTCCCGATAACGGCCGACGATATGCTGCGCGGCGTCACCTTCGTCGACTTCGGCACGGTGGAGCCAAAGGCGGATTTTCATGTGCAGAACTTCCGCGTCGCGCCGGGTTTCGGCGTTCGGGTCACCATCCCGGCCCTCGGTCCGGCGCCGATCGCACTGGACCTGGCCTTCCCCGTGGCCAGCGCTCCCACCGATCTGAAACAAATCTTCAGCTTCTTCGTCGGATTCGGCCGCTAAACTCAGGCCAGCGGTCCGACCAACTTGGCCGCACAATCTTGGCGCGGCAAAAGCAAACGCCGTCGCAAATCGTCGTGACGGCGTTTCTCGGGGCGCAACACTTCGCCCGTAATCGTCGGCACCTGGCCTACCAGTGATAACGCCCCGGATAGGCGCCCCAGTATCCGCGGCCATACACGACCGGTCAGCCATAAAAGGCTGGCCCACCGAAATAGCCGCCCCCATACGGCCCGTAGAAGCCACCATAGACATAGGGACGCGGGTAGTAGTAGGGCCGGTAGGCGACATACGGGGCATAATACGGGCGATACACGTAACGCGGACCATAAAAGGCTGCATGGTGATGATGGAAGCCGACGGTCGTCACGGGCACG
>JACQFF010000114.1 GCA_016200205.1 Planctomycetia bacterium | reverse complement strand
GCCGCGGCCCGACCGTCCGTTGCGCCGCCAAGTCCGGTGCGTGCGCCTTCCGCGCCTCTCCCGCCCGTCAACCCTCAGCAGCCAAGCTCGCAGCCGCTCGTGCTGGCTGCGTTGTTGATTGCCTCGGTCGTGACGGCCATTGCAGCGGTCAAGCTCGTGCGGTCTAGCAGCGGTGCCGTCTTTGCAAACGCCGCGGAAGTGTCGGCCGTCTTGGCGTTGCCGGTCGTCGGCATCGTTCCAGCCGCCGAGATCGCAAGCGACACGCGTCCGGCCGCCGCTCGCGTTCGCCGGGCAACGCTGCTGATGGCCGAAGTCCTGCTGGCTGTCCTGGTCTTTGCCGCAGTCGCTTATCTCGTGCAAGATCCTTCGTTCCTGTGGCGGCTCTGCACCGATCCGTGGGAAGGAGTCGGCGGAATGATGCGGTTCTTTGGCGCAAACTAGCGGGATCGGCTTCACCGGCAATTGCAGGTTCGGCGGCGGAAACGGCTACCGCGGCGGACCTTGCCGTCCTGCGATTGCAAAATGGAGCGGAGCATTGCGCCCGGCCGAACGTTATATAAGTACAGCGCGCTGCGAGCGCACGAACCGTGGTCGGCAGTGAATTTAGGTAAATTGAGCAATGTACGAAGCTTTTTTCAAGCTGCAGAGCCGTCCTTTTCTAGCCGCCCCACAGACGAATCGGTATTTCCCGGCCACAGTGATTGAAAATGCACGCAAGACGCTGGCCCGCTGCATCGATCGCGGCGAAGGGGCCGGCCTGATTGTCGGGCCATCGGGCACTGGCAAGACGCTGCTGTGCTTGCTGTTGGCCGAGCGGTTCCAGAGCCGCTTTTCGATCGTGCTGTTGTCCAGCGGCCGACTCGGCACACGACAAGCACTTCTGCAGGCGATTCTCTACGAGTTGGGCCTGCCTTACCGCGGCATGGACGAGGGCGAATTGCGGCTCTCCCTACTCGATCACCTGGAGCCGGCCGCGGCTGGCGGCGAAGGACTTTTGCTGTTGATCGACGAGGCCCACACGCTTCCCTGGCGACTGTTGGAAGAAGTGCGGATGATCACGAATCTCGTCCGCGACGGGCAGCCGCGAGTGCGAGTTGTGTTGGCGGGCAGCGCGAGCTTGGAAGAACGGTTTGCCAGCCCGAAGCTGAATTCTTTCAGCCAACGCCTGGCCGCGCGGTGCTATCTGGAGTCGCTCGATAGCGCGGAAACATTGGCCTACGTCCAATCGCAAATCTCGGCCGTCGGCGGCGATCCGGCGCAGATTTTTCACGAGGACGCACTGCGGAGAGTCTATCGCGCCAGCGACGGCATTCCCCGGCTGATCAATCAGGTTTGCGATCATGCTTTGATACTGGCAAGCCTTGGTGGCTTGCGCTGCTTGACGAGCGAGGCCATCGAAGAGGCCTGGGCCGATTTGCAGCAGCTTCCCACTCCCTGGAATACGGCGCAAGTCGAATCGGATGGCGGCAGTCAGGTGGTCGAGTTCGGCGGATTGGACGACGCGAAGTACGATATGCCGGAGGCCATTCCCTTTCGCGCGCCCGCCCCGCAACCACTGCACGTGACCGGTTTGGAAGAGCCACTTGACGTCATCGAAGACCAGTTGTCGAAAATCGACGACGCCTTTCAGCCGGCCGGAACAATCGGCAGCGAGGTCGAACTCGATTTTCCGGAATTCGGAGACCCTTTCAGCGAGCATTTCGCCGAGGAAGAGGTGGTCCTGGATCGCTACAGCTCGGATGTCGAGATCTTTGCCGACGTGCCCCGCGTCAGCAGTTGGGAAGGGCAGCAGCTTGGCTCGATGCTCCACCCGTTGGGTCAAATTCCGCCGCGAACCAGTCCGACGGCGCGACAATCGGCTCCGCCGCCGACCGTCCAGTCGCAAGGGGCTCCCCACGAGGGTGGCCGGTCGCCACTGCCTTATTTCGCGGATTCGGTCACGGCGCTCACGCCCGCGGCCGACCCGGTAATGCCCGAGGATTTGGCGGTGCGTGAGCTCCCCGTAGTTGCCAGCCACCAGCCGCCCGCGGGCATCACCCAGGCGATGTTGGGCCGCGGCAAGGCGTTCACCACCGGCCCGGCGTCGTCCGTGGGTGACCTTGAGATGATCGTGATCGAGGACGGCGTTGTTGGCGCGACTGCGGCGCTGCACGCTCCTCGGCCGGTCCGACGATTGGAATACCGGCAGTTGTTTGCCAAGTTGCGTCGCGGTTAAAGAGCCGACCCGGGAACTCACATGAGTCGCATGCTCGCGGCGCTGAAAGCAATCGAGAATCGACGCCCTCTGGAAGCCGCGTCTCGGTGCGGTTCCGAGCCGATATGGCGAGAACCGCTGAGGGCGCCATTGCCCCCGGGCGTCGAGCCGCCGTCGAAACCGTTGAGCGTGCACGTGGAAGCCGCGGCGGTTTCGCCGAGCATGTTCGAAATGCTTTCGCTGCCGACGACTTCGGATGTGTCCGACCAATACCTCGCGCTGAGCGCGCGAATCGGCGGGCAACTGGCCTCGAATTATTGCAATGTGCTGCTGTTCGTCGGCTCCGACGACGCGGCCGAGTTGTGTTTCTCGATGACGCACCTGGCCCAAGCGTTTGCGCTCGAATCGGCCGGCGGCGTGTTGTTGGTCGACGGTGATCTGCGCCAGGGCCGACTTTCGAAATCGGTTTGTCCGAGCGGCGCGGGCCTGATCGAGGTCATGCTGGGAACGGCAAGCTGGCCTGAAATCATCCATCCCACGACCATCCCCCGCGTCGATTTTGTCGCGCGCGGTCACGGCCAGATTCCAACTTTCGAGCGGCCGGAGTTTGGCTGGAGCGCGCTGCGGCCCAAATACCAGGCCGTGTTGATCGGTATCGGCACGGCCGGCGAGCCCGAGACGATTTGGCTCTCAGCCCGCTGCGACGGCGTCTATCTCGTGATTTCCCGCCCCCACACGAAACGCCGTGCGGCCAGCGCAGCCATTTGCGCCTTACGGGCTTGTGGCGCCAACGTGCTCGGCTGCGTGTTGGCCAATGGTTGAGCAAACCGCTCGGCGCCCGTAGAATCTGCGCACTAAAGTTGAACTCGTGCAGCACGACGATTCTCAAGGGGCCATTCATGCGTACTGTTCTGGTGACCGGCGGGGCAGGGTTCATTGGCTCGCATATTGCCGAAGCGCTGGTCTCGCGTGGCGATAAGGTGCGGGTACTCGATAACCTATGCACGGGCCATCTCGGCAATCTGAAACACCTGGAAAAGCAGATCGAGTTCATTGAAGGCGACATCACCAATTCCGCCACGGTGGCCGCGGCGGTCGCGGGCGTCGACTGCGTGTTCCACGAAGCCGCTCTGGCCTCGGTGCCGCGCAGCGTCGAGCGGCCGTTGGACACGAACGCCGCCTGCGTGACCGGAACGCTTACGGTGCTCGACGAGTCGCGCAAGGCCGGCGTGCGACGGCTGGTGTACGCGGCTTCGAGCAGCGCCTATGGCGACCAGCCCACCTCGTCGAAGCGGGAGACCGATTTGCCGGCGCCGATTTCACCCTATGGAGCCGCCAAGCTGGCCGGCGAATTGTATTGCCAGGCGTTCGCGGCCACCTACGGATTCGAAGCCGTGGGGATCCGCTACTTCAACGTTTTCGGACCGCGGCAAGATCCGCACAGCCAATATTCGGCCGTCATTCCGCTCTTTCTCACCGCCATGTTGGCTGGCCGCCGGCCGACCATTTACGGCGACGGGCACCAGTCGCGCGATTTCACCTATATCGCCAACGTCGTAGATGGCAATCTGCTGGCGGCCGACGCCCAGGCGAAGCTGGTTGCAGGCCGCGTGTTCAACGTGGCCAACGGCCGCAGCACGAACCTCTTGGAACTCCTGAAACTGCTCAATCAGTTATTAGGCACCAAGATCGAGCCCGTTCATGCGCCGCCGCGCGTCGGCGACGTGCGCGAGAGCCTGGCCGACATCACGCAAGCCCGCAGTTGCTTGGGTTACGAGCCGCAGGTCGACTTCGAAGGGGGTCTCCGCCGCTCGATCGACTATTACCGGCAAATCGCCGGAAAGTAGCCTAGGTCGTTTTGGCGCGGCGATTTGACATGGCGTAGATGACTCCGGCTGCCGTCGCCCCGATGCCCAAGACCAGAAACGTGGTGGGATACGGCGGCAGATGCGAAGTTTTGCTGTATTGCACCAGGCCGCCGATCAGCGGGGCGCCAATCAGCGTACCGATGTCGAGCATCGCCAACATGACCGTCGTACCCAGGCCCCGATAGCGATTGGGAAACGCGGAGCTGCCCTGTGCCGTGACCGACGGAAACAGCACCGCGTGTGCAATGCCGGCGAACAAGCCGGGCAGCATCAAGTACGATTCGCTCCGGACTGGCAGGTAGGTCAGCAGACTGACGACCATCGCCGCAAGGCCGAGATAGATCATGGGCTTCACGCCGACCCGCTCGGGAAAGCGGCGCGTTGCCAGTCGGGCCAAAAAGGCGGTGCAGGCGTAGACGATGAAGAAATAGCCGGTGCGTGGAATGCCGAGCTCTTTCGTGTACGCCGGCAGAAACGTAGTCGGCAGCACAAAGCTGATGCCCATCACAACGCCCAACAGCATCACGCTTCCCGGGTGATACCGGCGGAAGAGCCAAACCAGCGGCGGTCTGCGACGGCGACGGGGTCGCGCTTCGCCACGCGTGGCCAACTCGGCGCAGGCGAGCGACAGCGCCCCGAGCCCCGCGGCTACGTAAAACATGGTGTTCAGATCTCCGCGCGTCAGGGTGTCGTGGCCGCACAAGTAATCGCCCAACTGCGGTCCCAGGGCCATGGCGATGAAGCCCGAAGTCCCCAGCGAGCCAATCACCTCGGCCATTCGGGCGACGGGCAAACTCCGCGAGACGCTGGTGATCGAAGCCCCGAACGCGCCGGCAACGCTGGTGCTGTACAGGATTCGTAGCAGAAAAATGGCCGGGCCATCCACGCTCGTGATCCACACGTGGCCCAGCAGGCTCACCACAAACAGGGTCATCGAGCCCAGCCAAATCTTGCGCGGGCCAAAATGGTCGATGCCGAAGCCCTGGAAAAAACGCATCACCAGGCTGCCGATCATGCCCACTCCCACGATGCGGCCGACGGTCCATTCAGTGCCGTCCAGGTACAGCACGAAATCGGCATATCGGTACATCAATGAGATCGCTACCATCAAGGCCGTGTTGGCGACGTAAGCACACCAGAACTCGGGCCCGTAGACGCTCCGCCGGCTGTCGACTGGGGCGCCAGGTCGCCCCGTTGCAGGTGGGACCGATTCGACGTCGATTTCTGAGGAGACGCTCATCGCGAAGTTAGAGCCTATCCGAGGTCTCGGACAAGGCCCCGACGGTTCTCGGATAGGCTGTTAGTTGAAATAAGGGCGAACCAACCTCGATTGTAAAAGCTGATCGCACTGGACGATAGGCGAGACATCGCGTGAACCGACTTGGTTCACGCGCTTCAAGCCTGCCGAATCGCGAGAAAACGGGCTTTTGGGTCTCCGTTGGGCCGCTCTGTCAGTCGCTGAATCGGAACATGGCTAGTAACCATCCCACGCTGGTCACGCTGGCGACCTACAACGAGATCGAAAATCTTCCACGGCTGGTGGACGAGATTTTTGCGATTGTCCCCGCGGTCGACATCCTCGTCATCGACGACAATTCGCCCGATGGAACAGGCCGCTGGTGCGACGAGAAAGCGGCCAGCGAACCGCGGTTTCATTGCGTCCATCGGACCGGAAAGCTTGGGCTGGGCACGGCTATTATTGCCGCCATGAAATACGCGGTCGAGCACGGCTATCGCTACGTGCTGAACATGGATGCCGATTTCAGCCACCATCCATGCTATCTTCCCGCGATTTTAGGCGGCATGGAACAACCCGACGGAACGCCAACGGCGGACGTCATGATCGGGTCGCGCTACATTCCCGGTGGAGGCATCGAGGGCTGGCCGCTGAAGCGCCATCTGATGAGTCGTGGCGTGAACTTCTACGCCCGTTGGTTGTTGGGACTATCGGCGAAAGATTGCAGCGGCGGATTTCGCTGCTACCGAACCGCGCTGTTGAAGAAAGTCGATTTTGACGCGATCCGCTCGCGCGGCTACTCATTCCAGGAAGAGATCCTGTGGTACCTGAAGCGGCTTGGCGCGAAAGTCGGCGAAACGCCCATTACGTTCGCCGATCGCCAGCGTGGCACGTCGAAGATCCACGCGGGCGAAGCCCGCGCCGCGCTGCGAATCATTCTGGCCTTGGGCGCGCGCAATTGGCTGGGCCGATAGCGGTCTCGCCGGGGTTTGGCGACGCAGTAGCAGCAACTTCTCTCTCTGTTGGCCGCGATAGGATCAAATCGCGAGGACTATTTCTCGCCCATCAATTGGGCCACCATCGGCTCGATTGACGAGGCCCAGATTTCGTAGCCCTGCGGGCTCAAGTGCAAATAGTCGGGCATGATATCTTTGGTCAGTGTTCCGTCGGGGGTGAGAAACTTGCCGCCGATGTCGAGGAAATAAACCATCTTGTCGTCGGCGGTCTTGGCGGCGATTTCGCTGGCCTTGGCGTTCTTTTCCCGCTGCGGATTCGGCTTTTCGCCGCGGGGAAAGACGGCCAGGATGAGCACTTTGGTGTTGGGAAGCTTGGCACGCAGTTTCTTGACGATCGCGTCGATGCCCGCGGCGATTTCTTCAGGCGTGTTGTCGGCGCCGTTGGAGTTGTTGGTGCCGATCATCAGCACCGCCAATTTGGGCGAGATGCCGTCAATATTGCCGTGGTCGAGCCGCCACAGGACGTGCTGCGTACGATCGCCACCGATGCCCAGATTCATGGCGTTGCGTTTGGTGTAGTATTTGGACCACACGTCCTTGCCCGCGCCTTCCCAGCCTTGGGTAATCGAATCGCCGATCAGTACCAGGTCGACATTGCCCTGTTTGGCGCGTTGGTTAAAACTCTCGTGGCGCTGCATCCAGCCGCCATCACGCGGGACGGGCTGCAGGGTCGAGGGCACTGCTTTGTCGTCTGCGCGGCCGCTAACCACCAGGGTTCCGCAAACCAGGCCGCAGGCCAGAAGAAGTCTCAGGGCGAATTTCAGGTTCATAGTGAATGCTCCAAAGGCGCTCGTTCGAGGGTGTATTGTGCGACGAATAGCCAACGCGGCGCGGGTGGCCGAGCTCGTGCCACCGCGAGTCGCTATCGGCATTAAGATAGACGGCTCGATGCCACGTGAAAAGTATCTCGTGGAAAAAAGCGGCTTGCTACCGATTTTTTGCCCTCGAAACGGGCGTCGGCGAATTTGGGCGACGAGATTGCTCTACCCAAACCGATTGAAGGAGCGCCAGATGCGTTCGACGACCGGGCGCTTAACGCAAGGTCGTCAGGTTTGTGAAGGACACCGAGCCGCTGAACGGGGCGACCCCGTAGACGCCCTTGGTGAATAGCAGCTCGATGTAATTGTCGGTCCGCAAGATCTTCGACTTCGGTACGATGATCAAATCGGCATCGCTGACCCAAATCTCATTGCCCGGACAGGGCATGCGTCCCAGCAGAGCGGTGCGGAGATCGAGAACCGTGGCGATCAATCGCCAGTCTTCCGCGCGGCGAAAGACCACGATGCTATTGATATGCGCGCCATTGTTCCAGCTTCCGGCCATGGCCAGCGCCTGCATCACGGTGGTGGGCGCATCGAGCGGATAACGGCCCGGAGACTTCACTTCGCCTAAAACGTAGACAAACCGTGGCGCCCGCGCCGTGAGCACCGGCATGACTTCAATCCCCTCGATCTTCTCGGCAAATCGCTCGTCGAGCTCTTGTTTGAATTCCTCTAACGTCAGACCCTGGGCCGGGACCGATCCGACGGCCGGCAACTGGACGGTTCCTTCCGGCGTCACTTTGCCTGAGCGAACCTGGCCGCCGAAGCCGGATCGTCCGCCGACCGTGTAGCGGAGATCTTCCAGCTTGGTATCGACCTTGGTGGGCGTGACGGTGATCGACGGAACCTTGTAGTATTTCTCGTAGGCTTTTTCGAGCTCCTCGCGCAATTGAGGAACGCTCAAGTGCGCCGCGCGCACCTGGCCCAACAGCGGCAGGGTAATCGTGCCGTCGGGCAGCACCACCAAGGTCCGCTTGATGTCCTTATCGGTGGCCGATTCGACGGTGACTTCGTCGCCCACGTTGATCTCGTATGCGCCGGGGATTTCGTTGCGCGTGACGCGAAACACGAAATCCATTAGGTCGTCCACTCGCAGCCGATAATTTGGCACGTGGGGGAGTCGCGAACGACCCACGTATTCGCCTTGGGCATATTCTTGAAATCCCATGACCGGGCCCAAGGCGCGCCAAGGCATTCCGTCGCACATGGTGCAACCTCTGGTGCAGTCAACGGCCGGAATCGGGCAGGGATCCGCGGGGCTGAGCGCTTGACAAAGCTGAATGTCCCGCTCGCTCGCGCCGGTTTCCATTACGCATTTGTCCGAGTTCCGCGACACAATCTCGCCCGGAAGGCGAGGCTGCCGTCGCGACTCCGAGCGGTGCAAAGCCACTAGCGCGCCCAACAAAACGATGGACGCGGTCGTCGTCAACGCACATGGCCTCAATCGCTTAAGGATGGACGAGATCCCTGGCACGGGGCTTTTTTCGCGGGGCGGGCTCGAGGGAGTCGGTTTCATAAATTTTTTACGTCTCCACTAACGCCACGGATTCTTGGGCAGCCAGTCGCCGATGCCCTTTTTGGCCGTCATCTTGGCGGGTTGGGCCTGACCGCCTTGAGTTGGGGCCGGATTGGGACTGGCGGCGGGCACTGGCACGAGGCCGTCGGAGGGCGCCGCGCTGGCGGCAAATGTGGCCGGATCGACCCATTCAACCGGGGGCGACAAGCGACTGCGCCCCTTCTGCATTGCAAGCGCTCGTTGGCGGGCTTGCTCCGCCAGTTGTTCCTCGCCAAGCCGGAAATGCACGACGGCAAGGTTCTGCCATGTTGCCGGTTGCGACGAGATCGTAACGCTCCGGATCAACAAATCGCGGGCTTGTGGCAAACTTCCGTTCTCGGCCAGCAGAACGCCCAATTCGTTGGCCGAGCGAAAATTGTTCGGGTCGGCCATCAGCGAGGCCTGGTAGCAGGACATGGCTTGCGCGGTATGTTCGAGTTGTTGCGATTTATTCACGCCCGCTGACAACATCGCAATCTTTCCCAAGCCGTACAGCGCCATGGAGCTGCCGGGGTCTTGCGCGGCGGCGGCGGCCAACTGCTCCTGGGCATAGTTGTAGTAGGCCTGGGCGGCGAACATTGCCGTCAGCTCGGGTGTGCGAGCGGATTTTAGGATCGGTGTTTTATGGCCGGCGATAATGCGCGCGGCGTCGACGTCCGGATTGGCTGTGTTCTGCCGCACAAAATCGGCTGACTCCCGCAGGGCCACCAGCCCCGCGGTCAATGCCTTGGTGTAAAGCCGGGTGTTTTGTTGCGCGTCATTGGCCTGCGCGATTAATTGAATGGCCGCCACGAATTCGGCCCGCGCCGAATAGAACGCGCCCCGGCCCGCGAGTTGAAAGCCCCGCTGCACGCGCTGGTCGGCGCGAGCCGCCACCGCCATCATCTCCGGCGTTCGCGGGTCGACGTGTGCCCAAGGCAAATCGCTCCGCTCGGGAATAGGTTCCAATGCACTCTCGGAAGCATCGATTTGCGCAACACTCTCGGTTTCGGCCGGCGGTTGTTCGTCTCGCGATGGGCTCCCAACGCCGTCACCTTCGTCGGTGGAAAACGGCTCTTCGCTGGAAGGGTTGGCAGCCTGGGATTCGGGGTTGGGATGAGCGAATGCCAACTCGGCGGACTGCGTAGCGTCCGCGGCCCCCTCGGAATCCGGCGACTCGATTGCCTCTGTCAGCCCCGAGACGCGCACAACCGAAGATTTGTCGAGCTTTTTCCAAGACGCTGCGTCGTCGAGAGACAATGGCCGGAGGGCTGGAGCTTCGGTCGCCTCTGCTGTCGCGGCGGGGCTGGCGTGCTGGGCATTGCAGGCAAGGTTCGCAGCCACGCCCAAAGGGCACAGGAGGCCGGCGCAAATGGCAAGGGCTGTTCGATCCATCGTTCTTCCGTGAGCAGTTCCTTGCGATGTGCCGGATTTCCGTTGTGCGGCGCGGAATTGGTGTCAATCCTGCGATCGTCAAGGCGTGACGCTCCTCCGAAGAAAATCTCCCGCGATCCAAAGCAAGCTGACTGTTGTCGCCGGAATAATCGTTACAAAGCGCGCTCGCGCTGCTCGGATCGCCGGCAAGGCACGCGCGAATCATTCCGGCCGCCGCCGCGGAGCAACTGGTATGATGACTGCTATCAATACACGCAGCCCCGATGAATACACGCGCCGGCGGGTTCAATGTGCAGGTCAGGGGCCATTCCGGCGTGGTCCACGCTCGGATCGATCAAGCATTTCGCCCAAATGTAGCGCGACGCAGCCGGCCAGAATGCTCGTGTTGTAGCCACCCTCGAGCACGCTTACGACCCTACCCTTTGCATGGACTTCGGCTACGTCCAAAACGGCCTTGGTCAGCAGGCCAAAATCCTCGCTTTCCAGACCCAGCGAACCGATCGGATCGTCGCGATGAGCGTCAAATCCAGCACTGATGAAGACCAGTTCCGGACGCAGTTTTGCCGACAGCCGCTCCAAGCCGGAGGTAAAGCGGGCCAGATATTCGGCCCGAGACGTCCCAAATTCAACCGGCAAATTCAGTTTGGTGCCGGCCGCCGTGCCGCCACCCACTTCGTCCGAGCGGCCCGTCCCGGGATAAAATGGCCAACGGTGGATCGAAAGGAAGCCGACCTGGGGATCGTGCCAGAAAACAGCCTGGGTCCCATTTCCGTGGTGCACGTCCCAATCGACAACGAGCACACTATCTAAACCCTGTTCGACAATCGCGATACGTGCACCGATCGCCACGTTGTTGAACAGGCAGAACCCCATTGCCGCGTCAGGCAATGCGTGGTGGCCCGGCGGCCGGACTAAGCACAAGGCCTGAACGTCGTCGCCGTGGATGACACGTTGTACCGCGTCACAAACTGCGCCGGCGGCCAATTTTGCCACGTCGTATGATTTGACGCCGCAGACCGTATCCTCTTCCAGCCGCCCGCCTCCTTGACGCGAGAAGGCTGCCACTTCGGCCACATAGTGAGGTGAATGCACGAGCTCGAGGTGCTCGATCGAAGCTGGCTGCCAATTTGGCCGTCCGCAACGGCGGTCCAAGCCAGTGCGTTCCAGGTGACGCATGATGGACACCAGCCGTTCGGGCCGTTCCGGATGTTGCCCGGTTTGATGTTCTAAAAAAAGGGGGTCATAATAGAGTAAAGTCATGATTAAGCTGGATTTGTGCGGTTTTCAGCTGGTCGGCGCGAGAACCCCCCCCAGATTACGCGGAAACATTTGATGGCCGCGCTGACGCCGGGGTTGAACGGGAGGCGCCGGCGCTTGTGAATCAGCTTGACAAATTCTAGCAAGCGGTGGTACCCTAAAATTGAGGTTTTGTCGAACCCCAAGCAACGATTGACGTTGCGTGCGGTTGGTGTGGCGCCGCTTTCGGCTCCCCATCGGGAGAAGAGAGGGTTAGTCGTTTGATCGTTGCAAGCACAACGCGCAGCCACTCTTGCTACGCGGTACCGACCCTGCTGACGACCGCCTTTGTCGGCTGGCTGCTCTCGGCCGGCACGCTCTGGGCACAGCAGAAACCCGATCCCCTGGCCGCCAAGGCCGGGGAGATTAAAATGACGCTTCGCGCGGGCGACATTCCTGCCGCCGACGAGCAGCAATTTGATGACTTCTTCAACAAGTACTTCTTCAAACAGTTCGTTACACCCGCGCGTCCCTACTCGCTCGACAACCTGGCGAAGGTTCCGAGGCACGAGCTCGACTCAACAAGTTGGCATTCAAGAATATGACGGACCTTCTGCGGGGAAAGTACGGCCAATATGATGCCGCCATTAAGTACAATGCCTTGCTCGTCATTGGTGATCTCAACGAAAAAGAAGGCGATGCCAAGACCGCTGCCAAACCTTACCCCGATTCCCTGGCGGTCCTGATGCTCGCCGCGCAGTCGCCCAAGTCAAGGGATTACATGAAATTGGCGGGCCTGATCGGATTGGAACGATTCGCGGCGGCCAGCGCGATTCCGCAAACCAAAGCGGCCGAGTTGACCAATTCGCTGCTCGAGATGGTCAATCAGCAGGCTCCGCCTGCCAATCGTTCGCAGGAGGCCAACGATTGGATGCGCCGCAACGCCGCTCAAGTGCTGGCCAGCCTCGGTAGTCCGGGTCCGGACAACAACGTGGTGAAAGCATTCGAAGCGGTGGTGGCCGACTCCGACGCCAGCCCGACGATGCGCTGCGAGTTCGCGCAATATTTCGGCCAATTGAAATATCCACCAGCCGCCAAGGTGGATCTGTCGGCGGTCTCCAATTTGCTGGGACACATGACCGCGGATATTTGCAAGCAGGAACTCGATTCGGCCAAGCTGGCCAACCGCGCGCCTTCGCGACGAATCGTCATGTATTCGCTCTATAGCGCCGGCGTCGGAATCGGGGCCAGTAGCGCCAAGAGCGGCCTAGCCGCCGCCGCCGAGGGATCGCCTCACCAGGAGTTCGTCGACAAAGTGCGTACCAATGTGAAATCGCTCTACCAATGGCTCGACGACCCAAAGTTCGATGAAGAGACGCTGGCCATCGAACTCGGTGGCAGAATCAATGAATTGGAAACGGTCTTGGTCCCCAGGCCCACGGCTAAACTCGTGTCGGAGCAAAAGGAAAAGTTGGCAGATCCCACGCAGCGGCAAGATGGCGCGCGGGCCGCGGTCGACCCGGCGACGGTCGGCACCAAGAAATAGTTCTCCAGGCATTCGCCAACCTTCACATCCCAATTCTTCCATTCGGCAAAAGGATTTGCCCTCATGGACACTCACTTTCGCGCCAAAGCTGCCCGAGCGGCCGCGGCTCACCGTCGCTCGTTCGTGCTCGCGCTGGCGCTCGCGTGTGCCGGATGCAAATCGGTGCCTGCTGATCGATCGGCCAGCCCTAGTCGCGTTGACTCCGCGGCCAAGGCCGAAGCCGGGCCGCACAAAACCGCTGGCAAAGAAACGCTGTCCGCCGAATTAGCGGCCCTCGAGAGCAGCGACTGGGTCGAAGTGCGGCAGCCGCCGTTTTCCATGCGCGATGATAAAACCCTGCGTTGGCGGCATTCGGTCCTCGAACCGCTCGTGCTTCTGCCATCAGCGGACCGCCCGGATTTATCGAGCGCATTGGCCAGCTCTCGTCCGATCGTGGCGGCCAACGCGGCCATTGTGATGGCCCATTGGGGCGCCGGCCAACCGACGCAAAAACTCGTCGAGACTATTCGCACAGTCGAATTTCCCTTGGGATTGCGTTGCGCGGCGGTCGAGGCCTTGGGGCTGGTCCAACAACCCTCGCCGGCCGGAGCCCTGCGCGACCTGTTGCAACAATTCGGCGCGGACAAGGACGAACCGCTGGCGAAACTGCCCGATCTGCACGCCGACTTGTTACGTGCCCTGGCGCGCCATGCTGAACCGGGCGACGAGAATTGGCTGACTGCGGCGTTGCACAGCCGGGCCTGGCAAGTGCGCTACGAGGCCCTCAGCGCTTGGGCCGTCCTAGGGCCGAATCAAGATCTGCCTCCGACTGCAATCGATCTGCGCGGCGATCGCGATCCGCGGATCCGGGCCGCGGCATTGCGGGCAATCGCCGCGCATCGCGATCCGCACGCAATCGAGTATTTGCAAGAGGGCCTCGCCGACCGCACGTTCGACGTTCACCTGGCGGCGATTGCGGCACTGGGCGAGTTGTGCTCGGACGATGCCCGGACCCTGTTGGGCAAGCTCAAGAGCCATCGATTCGACCTGTCGCGGGCCGCGACGGTGGGCGCCCTCGCGGCAGCGGGCATGCACGCGGAAGTCGAAGCCGCCGCCAACGATGCCTCCTCGCAAGTGCGGCTGGCCGTCGCGCAAACGCTGGCCCAGGCCGCCCAGGAGGGCCGTCAGGTTGCGGCACAAACCGTCGTGACCGCTCAAAATCTGGCGCGCGATGCCAGCGCCGAAGTGCAACAACAAGCGATCGCGTCGCTTTCGAGCTGGCCGCTGGAACAAGCCGGGCCCGTGCTGCTGTTGGCGATCGCCCAAGGCGGATACGTGGCGCGAACGACCGCAGCCGCGCAGTTAGCCGCGAGGTGGCCCGCGGCTGCTGATTTTCCGGTCGACGCCGCCGTCGAAAGCCGCGCTTCGGCGATCGCGGATCTGAAGGATCTCTGGAGCCGACAGTATGGAGCCATCAACGATGCCGCGGTCGCCGCCAAGGCCGAGGCACGACAGTTGATCACCCTCTCGGAAGATCGCGTGCAGGAGTTGCAGCAATTGGTAATGACGCTCGGTCAGGCGAATTTGCCACAGGCCGCTCGCCGGCAAACGATCGACGCGCTTTCACTTGCCGGACCGCAACTCGTCGTGGCGCTCGAGCGGCGCATCGATACCACCGAACCGCTACCGAGCGCGTTGTATGAGGAAGTTCTGCCGGGCGTCAGTCGCACGTTTTCGCTGCTCCAACGGCTGACCGCGAAAGACGTAACCGAGCGCCGGGCCGCAGCGGCCGAAATGGCCGTCGAGACCGCGACCGTCGCGCTGTCGCCGTTGGCCTTGAATCGCCTGGCGGAATTGGTCGAGGCCGAACAAGATCCGCTGGTGTGGCGCAGCGCTTTGACGGCCGTCGCCAGCGACACGCGCGATACGGCCGTGCGCATGGCATACGCGGCGATCGGCCACGCGTCGGTCGAAGTTCGGCGCGGAGCGTGCGAGTATTTAGCGGCTCACGGCGATCCGCGGCACGGCGAAATCCTGCTGGGCGTTTTGCAAGATCCCGATCGCGAGGTCGTCTTATCCGCGGTTCGGGCCTTGGGCGCCGTGCGCACCTTGGACGATCCACAGCCGCTTTTGAGGATGCTCGTCAGCCCCGACAAACAGTTACAATTGGAAGCTGCCTTGAGCTTGTCGCGGCTGCGCGTCAGGCAAGGACTGGGGGTTTTGGAACGCCTGGCCGCGGACGCGGATTCAGAAGTCCGCCTGCGCATAGCCAAAGCGATGGGCGAAGTGGCCGATCAGTCATTTCTGCCGGTCCTGATGACCATGTTGACCGACCAGGCCGCCGTGCGGCAAGCGACGATGATCAGTTTGGCGCAAATTGCAGGCATCGACGTGGTCGCGCACGAAGACGGAGCCGCGTTAAGCAACGACGAGAAGGTTCGTCGCTGGCAGTTTTGGTATCGCGAGCACCAGGATCAAGAGTCTGAACAACGCTAGGTGCGACCGAGCGGCTCAGCCGACTTGGGGCGCCACGACTCGCGCGGTCGCCTCGCTCGCGCGAGTTGCTAACGCGTAGAGGCCGAAAAAGCCGGCCGCGAAGAACAGATCGCCGGCCAGCGTATTGGCGAAGAAGGGCAGGGCCACGGCGTAGCACCGCAGCAGGCCCTGCCAGGTGGCCGGATACCACGTGAGCCAAACTGCGGCGTTGGTCAGCACGTAAAACGCCAGCGATGAAGAAACCGCACCCAGTCCCACGCGCACCGGAGTCAACCCCCTGTGCAATAGCGACCGCCAGGCAATCGGAATCAAAAGCGAGCCATACACGGCGACCATCATGGGCTTGGCGTACCCGCCCAAAACCTGATCGCTAATGGTCATGATGGCCAAGGGCACGCAGATGGCCGTGGTGCGATGCCGGAAGTAAAAGCCGGCGAACAGCGCGGCGGCCGCGACGGCGCTGAAATTCGGCGTTTCGCTCACCAGCCGCACCGTGACGGCCAGGCTCACCAGCGCGCAAAACACCGCGGATTTCTTCAGCAGATCGCGATTCACGTCATCTCCCCTCGAGTCCATCGTTCATCAGAAAAAATCCGCGGTGCGGCCGGAACTCATGAATTGTAGTCGTAAACCTCGAATTTCCACAAGACTTGGTCGAGCGGCTTGAGCCGCTGGCTGCCCGCCCCGACCTCGCCGGCCTTGTCGTTGAGGTAGAAGATCCAATTTTTGCTGTTTTCGCCCCCGCCTTGGTTTTTCAAGTCGCCAATTTTGGTGATCATCGCGCTCGTGCCCGATCCTCGATGCGTAAAGGTGATGCCGTGGGGGTGAGCTTGCGCCGCGTTGAGGGCGTCCAACACGGTCATTCCCTCGCGCCAGGGCAGGGCCGTAAAATGGACCTGGACGCCGTCGCCATAGTCGATCGCCAAACGCACCGTCGACGCTTTGGGTTCGGCAGCCATTGCGCCCGCCGTGGTCAGGCCCAGGCACGTCATGGCAACGACAATTGCACATCCGGTTTGAAACGATCGGCGGCTTTGTCCCAGCGGTTGAAGGCATTCGTTAGGCATGGTTGGCGTTCCTTACCAGGGGAGAGCTTTTTCACCGGTCGGCCCACGGCTCGGGCATTCAACATAGCGCCCCACGCCGGATTGTCAATCTTCGCGGCCCTCGTGGCTGAATCCCTGGCCGCGGCGGGCCTTGTGGGGCACTCGGCCGGGCGGTATCAATAAGCGTTGCTTTGGGCGCGCGGTGATTGATGCAGCGCGCACTGGGATTGGTACTTTGAACGGGATTGCCGACGGTGGAAAGGTGAGCACGCATGGCCGACGCAGGCGCGATCAAATTAAGCATTGAAGAGTCGGATATCGCCGTGCTCACGCTCGACGATCCGCGCGGCAGCGCTAATGTTTTGTCGCGCTCCGTGTTGGACGAGCTCGATCAACACTTCACGACTTTGGAAGGCCGCAAGGACCTTGCCGGGTTGGTCATTCGTTCGGGCAAGCCCGGCGTATTCATCGTCGGCGCCGATATTCGCGAGTTCTTGGCCGGCATCGACGCGCCGCGCGAGCAAATCGTGGACATGTGCAACCGTGGTCGGAAACTCTTCCAGCGGCTCTCAACGATGCCGTTTGTCACCGTAACGGCCATCGAGGGGCAATGCGTCGGCGGCGGAGCCGAGATGGCTCTGTGGTGCGATCGCCGCGTCGTGTCGAGCGACTCGAAAGCCATGTTTGGATTTCCCGAAGTTAAACTCGGCCTGCTGCCCGGCTGGGGCGGCACGGTTCGCGCGCCGCGCGTGATCGGGCTCTCGAACGCCGTGGAACTGGTCACCAGCGGCGAGTCGATCGACGCCAAGACGGCCAATTTGATGGGCCTCGTCTCTGATCTCGTGCCTTCGGCCAAACTGCTGGCGGCGGCCATCCAGGTGGTTCGTGCCGAACAGCGCGGTGGACAATTCAAGCGCGATCGCGGGCTATGGCAGCAGCCGCTGGAAATCGGCGATACCGAATTGGGTTTTCTCGGCGCCACGGCGTCCGCGATGATTCAAGGGCAAACCGGCGGGCAATATCCGGCGCCGATGGCGGCGTTGGAGTTGATGCTCGCTTCGGCCGGACTCGATGCCGACGCGGCCGGATTGGAAGAAGCCAAGGCGATGGCGAGCCTGTTCGGCACGCCGGTCAATCGGGCCCTGATCAATGTGTTCTTCCTCACGGATCGCAACAAGAAAGACACTGGCATCGATCGCAAGGACGTGAAGCCGCAGCCGATCAGGTCGGTCGGAGTGATCGGCGCCGGCATCATGGGCCAGGGCATTTCGGCCGCCAATTTGAAGCGCACGTTGCCCGTAGTGCTCGCCGACGCGGTGCCCGATGCGCTGTCGAAAGGGATCCAGCAGATCCTCGAGGAAGTCTCCTATGACAAAGAGAAGCAGGGTCCCAACGCCCAAAAGGCGGTCAAGTTCGCGGCCCTGATCAATCCAGCCACGGTCGATGCCGAACTGGCGCCCTGCGATCTGGTGATCGAGGCCATCGTGGAAAATCCCGAGGTGAAGAAACAGCTCTACGCCCGGCTGGAGCCGCGGTTGTCGCCCCAAGCGATTCTGGCTTCGAACACGTCGACCATCCCGATCACGCAATTGGCCGCCGGACTTGCGCGGCCGGAGCGGTTTGTCGGGATACACTTTTTCAACCCCGTGCGGAAGATGCCGCTGGTGGAAGTCATTCGCGGCGCCAAGACGAGCGACGAAACGATCGCCACGGCGGTGGCTTATGCCAAGAACATCGGCAAGTCGCCGATCGTGGTCAACGACGGCCCGGGCTTTTTGGTCAATCGGTTGCTGCTGCCCTACATGAACGAATCGCTGGAGCTGATTTCCGATGGCGCGGAGATGAAGGCCATCGAGCGATCGGCGAAGAAATTTGGCATGCCGATGGGCCCGCTGACGTTGTACGACGTGATTGGGTTGGACACGGCGTTTTATGCCGGCCGCGTCATGTGGGAGGCATTTCCCGATCGCATCGCGGCTTCGCCCATTCTTCCGGCGCTGGTCAAAGCGGGGCGGCTGGGCCAGAAGACCGGCTCGGGATTCTTTCTGTACAAAGACAAGTCCGGCCGCGGCACGCCCGATCCGGCGGTGGTGGAAATGTTCAAACCCTACATTCGCAAGCAGGAAAAATACACTCCTGAGCAGATCACCGCGCGGCTTTTCTTGCCGATGGTGCTGGAGGCCACGCGAATTTTGGAAGCCAAGGTGGTGCGCGACCCGCGCGATGTCGACCTGGGGCTGATTTTCGGGGTCGGGTTTCCGCCCTTCAAAGGTGGGCTGCTATTTTGGGCCGATTCGTTGGGGGCCGCCAAAATCGTCGAGTTGCTCAAGCCGTTCGAAAACCTGGGCCCCCGCATGCATCCCACGCCGCTGCTGCTCGAGATGGCCAAGGCCGGCCGGCGATTTTACGCGGGCTAAGCCCGCTTTCGATTGGTTGGAAGACGCGAAATCATTTCGAACTACGAGGTACCTGCCCGATGAAACGCGCCGTGATTGTGGATTGCGTACGAACGCCGATTGGCCGGGCGAACAAGGAAAAAGGGGTTTATCGCGAGGTTCGCGCCGACGACCTCGCCGTGCAAGTCGTGCAAGCCCTGGTCGAGCGGACCGGAATCGACCGCGACGAAATCGAAGATGTCGTGCTGGGCAATACCCAGCAGCAGGGCGAGCAGGGGCTCAACGCGGCCAGGGTCGTCGGGATCATGGCGGGCCTGGCCACCCATACCGGCGGCACGACCGTCAATCGGCTCTGCGGCTCGAGTTTGCAGGCCATCAATCAGGCTTCGCACGCGATTATGGCCGGCTTCGAGGACGTGCAGATCGTCGGTGGGCTGGAGCACATGCAGCACATTCCGATGGACGCCGGCATCGATCTGAACCCCAAGCTCTTTCACCGCACCTCCAAAGGCGCACTGAGCATGGGAGTCACCGCCGAGTTTCTGGCGCAAACGCAAGGCATTTCGCGTGAAGAGCAAGACCGCTTCGCGCTGCGCAGCCATCAATTGGCAGCCGCCGCGCAGGCCAAGGGCGAATTCAAACGCGAAATATTGCCCGTTTGGGGCCGCGATGAAGCCGGGAACCGCATTCTTGTCGACCGCGATCAATGTGTCCGTCCCGACGCCACAATGGAAAGTCTGGCGGCCCTCAAACCGGCCTTCATGCCCGGCCTGGGCACCGTGACGGCCGGCAACAGTTCGCCGCTGAACGACGGAGCCGCGGCGCTCTTGGTGATGTCGCAAGAAAAAGCGCAGGCGCTGGGGTTCAGACCGCTCGTGCGAGTCGTGGCGACGGCCGTCGTGGGCGTCGATCCGGCCGTAATGGGCACGGGCCCGGTTCCGGCCACGAAAAAAGCGCTCAAACGGGCCGGCTTGAAGCTGAGTGACATCGATGTCGTCGAGTTGAATGAAGCCTTCGCGTCGCAGGCGATCGCCTGCATGCGGATGCTTTCGCTCAGCGAGGAGAAAGTCAACGTCCGCGGCGGATCAATCGCCATCGGTCATCCGTTGGGCGCCAGCGGCGCACGCATTGCCACCACGTTGGTCAACACGATGGTCGACCGCGGCGCGAAGTTTGGGCTGGCGACGATGTGCATTGGGGTGGGGCAGGGAATCGCCACGATTTTCGAGCGGATTTGAGGTTTCGTCCGCCAGGCCCGGCGGCGAAAAAATCCTGCGGACATGACCTTTGGGCTGCTACCATCCGCGCCCGTTGGATGGTATCTTGGTAGCGGCGGTCGCCCCCCACTTCTGCCGCTGACCAACCGTTGGAAAAAGCGATTCGCTCCATGGCCGACGAGAAGTTGGAAGATACGCTTGTATCGATGTTCTGCCGCCGCGTAGCGGAAGATGGCGACAAGCCCGCGCTGCATGTCAAACGGGGGCAGAAATTCGAGGCCTTGACGTGGAACACCATCGCCGACGATGTGCGACGGACGGCCGCGGCACTGGTCAAATTGGGAGTCAAACCCGGCGATCGGGTAATCCAGATCTCGGAAAACCGCTACGAATGGATTGTGCTCGACCTGGCCATCCATTACGCCCGTGGAATTAGCGTCGCCGTGCACAGCACGCTGACCGGCCCGCAGATCGCCTATCAAATCAACGATAGTGGCGCCAAGCTGATCGCAATTTCCGGCCCGGACCAGGCGCGCAAGCTGGCCGGCGTTGCCGGGCAATTGCCGGCCGACTTGCGCTATATTTCGTTTGATGCCTGCGGGGAGAAAATCGGCTCTCACGCCGTCACTCGTCTGGCCGAGGTTCAGGCCCAAGTTAGCCAATCCGAGGGCAAAGCCATCGAAAAGCTGGCGCTGGAAAGCGGCCGGCCAACCGATCTGGCGACGATCTTGTACACCTCGGGCACGACCGGCGATCCCAAGGGCGTGATGCTCAGTCATCGCAATTTGACGTGCAACTCGCACTCGGTGATGGAGTCGTTCAAGCTTGAGCCCGGTGACTTACGGCTCAATTGGCTGCCGCTATCGCACATATTTGCCCGCACTTCGGATTATTACATTTGGATCGCCGGCGGTGGCGAGCTGGGTTTGGCTCAGAGCCGCGAGACCATCATCGCCGACTGTCAGGCGTTGCATCCGACGTATCTCAATGGGGTGCCGTACTTCTTCGACAAGATCTACCGGTATTTGCACGACCAGGGACTGGCCGACACGCCCGGAGCGCTGCAAGGAATGCTGGGCGGCCGGCTGAAGCTGTGCTGTGGCGGCGGAGCCGCGCTACCGGATCACGTGGCGGAGTTTTTCGATCGCAATGGGGTCGTGCTGGTGCAGGGCTACGGCTTGACCGAAAGTTCACCGGTGATCAGCACCGGCACGCTGGAAGAATATCGCCTCGGCACGGTGGGCAAGCCCATCCATGGCGTCGAGGTCAAGATTGCCGACGACGGCGAGATCCTGACGCGCGGGCCGCACGTGATGGTTGGCTATTGGAACTTGCCGCAAGCCACGGCTGAAACGATTCGCGACGGCTGGCTGCATACCGGCGATTTGGGACGGCTCGAGGACGGCTATTTGCGGATCACGGGACGTAAGAAAGAACTGATCGTGACCGCCGGCGGCAAAAACATCGCGCCCAGTTATCTCGAGGGATTGCTCACCGAGGATCCGCTGATCGCCCAGGCGGTGGTCATCGGGGACGCGAAAAACTATCTCACGGCGCTGATCGTGCCGGATCCGGATGCCCTGCGGGCCGAGATTAGTCGCCGCCAAATCGCGCTGGCCTCGCCGGCCGAGGCCCTTTCGCACCCCGAGGTCTATGCCGAATACACCGAGCGGATCCGAGCGCGATTGGCTGGCGTTTCGCACGGCGAGCAAGTCCGCAAATTTACGCTGCTCTCACGGGGATTTACGGTGGAGAGCGGCGAACTGACGCCTACCCTCAAGGTACGGCGTAGCATTGTTTTGAACAATTACGCGGCGGAAATTCGCGCCATGTATGGCGAATGACCCCCCCAAGAGCCTAAACTCGGCCGCCGGCCCCGCGGAAAAGTGGCCGCCCGGCGCGATTTGGAATATAAACGGTTATTGAAGTCAAACGATCCTTAGAACCCGCGAGTATCCCATGAACCCGCAAACAAAAACAGAATCGCGCCCCGCGGCCGCCGAGCAGGACCTCGATACCAAGGCTTCGTTCGCCGAGACCGCGTTGAAGATGGGCGGCAAGAGCGATGACGAAGCACGCCGCACTGGGGCCATCGACAAGGCCGACGACCAGGTTGAGCAGTTGTTTGCGAAGAAGTATCAGACGACCAACAGCCCGGTGCACCGCGCCGTGTGGGATCGCGAATTGCCCGTCGAGCTGTTCGAGAGCCGAGCGGCGCAAACGCCGCCCGAGGTGGACAAGGTCATGCAGGACTCGCTGGCCGTGATGCGCAAGCATCAAAAGGCCGGCACGAATCTCGATGAAAACAAAAAAGTGCCGCAGCGCGTGCTCGATGAAATGGCTGAAGTCGGTTACTGGGGTCTGCTGGTCGATAAAAAGTACGGTGGCTCCGGTTCGCCTTTCGCCAGTTTTGCCGCGTTTCTGACCAAGATGGCGATGGTCGATCCGACCGTAGCGGGCCTGGCCTCGGTGCACGGCTGCATCGGCGCGGTCGATCCGGTGCGCACGTTCGGCACTCCGGAACAGAAGGAGCGCTTCCTGCCTACGTTGGCCAACGGCAAACGACTTTCGGCCTTCGCCCTGACCGAACCCTGCGCGGGGTCCGATTTGACCGCGCTCAGGACCCGGGCCGACAAAGACGGCGACGATTACGTCGTCAACGGGGAGAAGTTGTTCATTACCAATGTCGTGCCCGGCCGCACGGTCGGCCTGGTGTGCTTGATCGAAAAGCGCCCAGCGGTGCTCGTAGTCGATCTGCCCGAGCGGGAAAACGAGCAATTCCAGTTGAGAAAGTACGGTCTTTGGGCGCTGAAGCACACGTACAACCAGGGCATCATCTTCCGCAACTTGCGCGTGCCCGTCGCCAACCTGTTGAAACCAAAGCAAGGCGATGGTTTGACGATTGCCTATCACGGATTGAACCTGGGCCGGATCGCTCTGTGTGCCAACGCCGCCGGCACGATGCGGCTGATGATGGCCAGCATGATTCCTTGGGCCAAGTACCGCAAAACCTACGGCGCGGCGATTGCGACTCGCGAATTGGTCGAGCGCCGCCTGGGCCGCATCGCCGGGTTGATCGTGTCGTGCGACGCCATGGTGCAGTGGGGTGGCGGCCTGATCGATGAAGGCTACCGCGGCGAAATGGAATGCGTCATCGCCAAAATCTTCGGCAGCGAAAGTCAAAAGGAGGCGGCCATCGAGTTGTTGATGAAAACACACGGCGGCCGCTCGTTCCTGCATGGTCACATGTTCGGCGACAACGTCCACGAATACCTGGCGCCGTGCATTTACGAGGTCGAGGGCGAAATGCTCGCGATGGCCTTCTTCAAATCACTGGTCAAGCAGCACGGCGTGCGGTTTTTCGAGCCGATCGGCAAAGCGCTGCAAGCCGCCGGCATCAAGAAGCCTAATCCGCTCAACCCGGCGCACGCCTGGGCCCTGCGCAGCGCCTTGATCCCCTACGCAAAATGGGTCGCCGGCCAGAAGCTGCGGCCGAAACCGCGCCCCAAATTGCCCGCGATGCCGGAATCGCTGCGCCAGCACGCCGATTTCGCCACGTCGTTCCTGCAGCGCTCGCCCGGCGAGATTTCCAGCACGATGCAGAAGCATCAACTGGGGCTGGCCGATCGGCAGTGCCGCATGTCGGAGCTCTCGCAACGGATTCAGGACGCGGTGACGATTTTGTGTACCGCGCTTTATGCCGCGCGGCAATCCGATGAAGTCGTACAACAGGCCGCCGACGTGGTCTGCCAGGATCTGACACGCAAGATCACGGGCCGCCGCGCTTCGGATCGCTATTATCGCACGGCTACCAAGCTGGGCGACGTGATCGCCCAAGGAGGATTCAAGTCGATCGCCGGCATCGAAGCAGGTGAAATCCTGATGCCGTACGACGATTAAACGGAATTCTTTCGGCGCAAATCATGGATGGCGGTTAAGCCGCAAGCGGTGCGTTACCCGTGCTTGCGGCTAAGCCTCGCCTCGTTGACCCATTGCGCCCGGCCCGCGCTTGACTGGAGGGCTCGAAACCGGACAATGACCGGCGGGAGTGGGCATTTGCGGCGAGGGTTTTCCAGGTGGCGAAATTTGCGGTCATTTTGCCGGCGGCGGGCAAGAGCAGCCGGTTTCACGATCGGAACTACAAAAAGCCGTTCGCGCCGTTGGCGAATCGAGCCGTGTGGCTGCACTCGGCCGAAAGGTTCCTGGCCCGCTCGGACGTCAAGCAACTGATCATCGTGATCTCGCCGGAGGATCGGGAGTATTTTCAGTTCAAATTCGCGGCCAATACCACGATTTTGGGCATTGACGTGGTCGAAGGGGGCGCGGAGCGAGCCGATTCGGTCTCGAAGGCCCTGGCCCACGTGAAACCCGATATCGAGTTCGTGTGCATTCACGACGCCGCCCGGCCGTGTGTGGCGGACGAATGGATTTCGAATATTTTCGAAGTCGCCGAAAAAACGGAGGCGGCCATTTTCGCCATTCCCGTGGCCGGCACGCTCAAGCGGGTCAAGGCAGACCATACGATCGAAGAGACGGTCTCGCGCGCAGACCTGTGGGAAGCGCAAACCCCGCAGGTATTTCGTCGGCAACTGCTCTTGGAAGCCCACGCCAAACGGGGCGATTTCCAGGCCACCGACGACGCTCAATTGGTCGAACGGATCGGCCATCCGGTGACGGTGGTGACCGGCTCGCCGATCAACCTAAAAATTGCCACGCGTGAGGATCTCCGCCTGGCCGAGCAGGCCCTCAAGGCCCTGCCCAAGCCCAAGCTGAGTGGTCCCGGCCATCCCTTTGCCGGCGACGATATGTGGCGATGAAAGGACACTCGATCCGCGGCGCCGTCAATTGTTTTGGCCGCCCGGGCAGAGTTGTCGCGACACAAGGAAAGCTGAATTGACAGACATTCTTGCAGAACTGAGCTGGCGTGGGCTGATCCACCAAACGACCGACGACGCCCATTTGCCCGCCTGGCTGAACGGGGAGAGCCGCGCGCTCTACTGCGGTTTTGACCCCACTGCCGACAGTTTACACGTCGGCAGCCTGCTGCCGCTCGTGATCTTGCGCCGATTTCAGCGCGCCGGCCATCGGCCGATCGCGCTGGTGGGGGGCGCGACCGGCATGATCGGCGACCCGAGCGGCAAAAGTGAAGAACGCAAGTTGCTTTCGCTCGACGTGCTGCGCGCCAACGTGGAAGGCATGCAAAATCAAATGCGGATGCTGCTCGATTTCGAACGCGGCTCGAACGCGGCGATTCTGGTCAACAACTACGATTGGATGAGCGGCTTCAGTTGCCTCGATTTCCTACGCGACGTGGGCAAGAACTTTCCCGTCAATGCCATGCTGGCCAAGGATTCGGTAAAGAACCGCTTGGAGCGCGGCGATGCGGGCCTGAGCTACACGGAATTCAGTTACATGCTGCTGCAGGCTTACGACTTCGTTCACCTGTTGGAGCATCATGATTGCCAGTTGCAAATCGGCGCGAGCGACCAATGGGGCAATATCACCGCCGGCATTGACCTGGCCCGGCGAATGAAGAGCGTGCAACTCTACGGCATGACTTGCCCACTGCTAACCAAAGCCGACGGCAGCAAGATGGGCAAAACCGAAACTGGCACGGTCTGGCTTTCGCCGGCGCGCACCAGCCCGTATGCCTTTTACCAGTATTGGATCAACGTCGACGATCTGGATGCCGGCAAATGCCTGCGATTCTTGACCGAATTGAGCCGCGAAGAGATCGAGGCCCTCGATGGCGCGCGCGCCGCCGACCCTGGCAAGCGCGAAAGCCAGCGCCGGCTTGCCGAGGAGGTCACGCGGTTGATTCACGGGGAGGCCGGCCTGCGGGCGGCCCGCCGCGCTACCGATGTTTTCTTTGGGGCGGAGGTCAGCGAACTTTCGGACGCGCAGCTTGGCGAAATTTTTGCCGACGTGCCTAGCCGCGACTTGCCCCGGTCACGTCTGAGCGGCGAAGGTTTGAACGTCGTCGATGCGATTGTCGAAGCCAGCCTGGCCAAGAGCAAAGGAGAAGCGCGCCGGATCGTCGAGCAGGGCGGCGCCTACGTCAATAATCGCCGCGTCGAGGGGCTCAACACACAACTGGGTCCAAACGATCTGGCCAGCGCGTCGGTGATGGTGCTCCGCTGGGGAAAAAAGAAATACGCGCTGCTCAGATTTCGCGACTAAGGTGCGCCCTTATCGACCTCTCCGAGCCGACGGCGTATGTTCCCTCGACCGGCTTGTCGATAACACGCCGCGCACCGCCATCATGACCGCCGCGAACAACAACGAGCTGAATAAAACGCTGCCCGACATGACCACCGCAAAATGATCGCGCATTAATAGCAGGGCAGGGGGCTCGGTGGCCGAGGGCGGACGTCGATCCACTCCGCCCGCCGCGGTCCGATTCGGTTCCGCTTCGCGCCAGTGCTGCCACTGGGCATGGGCTTCGGGCGTATCCATTTGGCGCAGCGTGGTAGTGCGCGCTTGCAGCACCAGCACGACCACGGCCACGACCATGATCAGATAGGCGGCCAGCCAAAGCAAATTCGTTGTGCGATGGCGACGGTTTGCCGCCCAGGCATTGGAGGTCATTTCGTGGGAGCCAGCAGGTCGAGCACGGCGGTGGACATGGCGGTGATGCCGGTCGTGAGCGTCTTTTCGGCATCGGGGTAATAGACCGCCGAGTGCAATGACGGCGGTTCTTGTCCCCCCCGCTTCAAGCCGGCCAGTCGCTGCGGTTCGACCGATCCGAGGCGGAACATGAAAATTGGCACGCCGGCCCGGCCATAGCGGCTGAAATCTTCGCCGCCCATCGAGGGCTCTGAGGGGACGACGTTGCTTTCGCCCAGCGTCTTGCGGAAGGTTGGCAATAGCCGTTCGACCAGCTTTGCGTCGTTAAACAAGGCCGGCGTGGTTTCGTCAAGCACTTCGATCGTGGGCTTCGGAGCGCCGGCTCCCTCGGCAACCGCATCGGCCTTGCGGCGGATCCCGTCGAGTAGCTTCTGCCGGACTTCATCCGAATAGCTGCGCACCGTAAGTTGCAAGTGGCAGGTGTCAGGAATGACGTTGTGTTTCGTTCCGCCATGAATCGAGCCCACCGTCACCACCGCCGGCTCCACGGGATTCATCTCGCGGCTGACGAGTGTTTGCAGCGACAGGATCAGTTGTGCGGCTTGCACGATCGGATCGATGGTCGTGTGCGGCGCGGCGCCGTGACCGCCGCGGCCGCGCATCGTGATGTCGACGCTGTCCACGTTGGCCAGCGAGTAGCCGGCCCGGTAACCGATTTTGCCGGTCTCCAAGGTCGCATCGACGTGCAGGGCCAGGGCCATGTCGGGCTTGGGAAATTTCGTGAACAGGCCATCCTCGATCATGCGTTGGGCGCCTTCGCCCCGCTCCTCGGCCGGCTGGCCAACGAGCATCACCGTGCCGGACCAGGCTGGCTTGTGGCTGGCCAGGAATTGGGCGACGCCAATCAAGTTCGTGATATGGATGTCGTGCCCGCAGGCGTGCATCACGCCGGTGGTGGAGCCGTCCTTGTTTTTGACTTTGACTTGCGAGGCATAGACCAGACCGGTATTTTCCACGACAGGCAGCGCGTCCAAATCGGTTCGCAGCATCAACGTCGGCCCGGGGCCGTTTTTGATCAGTCCGACGACCCCGTGGCCGCCGACGCCCGCGTGGACCCGGGCGCCGGCTTGCTTCCAGAATTCGGCCAGTCGGGCCGCCGTCTGTTCTTCTTGGGAGGAGAGTTCGGGGCTCTGATGAAATTGGCGGTAGAGTTCGACCAGCTCTTGGGCGTGTTTGGCGGCCCATTCGGCGGGCGTCTCGGCCCGCGCGGCAGGGAGCCAACCGAGCACGGCCAAACTCGTGGCGAAGGCGAAACAGCGAAACATGAGGTTCCTCGTGCGGTGAATTAAATTGGGTTTGATCGTGTCGCGGAAGCAGCCGATGGCCGCTCGTATTTTATCTCCTGGCCGCTCGGAAAGCGCCGCCGGATCGCCGAAATCGTCCGCGTCACGCCCACTGGCTGGTATCGCATAGCTCCATCAACCGAGGAAGCAGTTTTTCGACGGCCCGGGCCCGGTGGCTGAGCGCCGATTTGACGGTTTCGCCCAGCTCGGCGATATGCCGCTCCCTCGCCGCACGG